>CAINMG010000121.1 GCA_903850725.1 Candidatus Staskawiczbacteria bacterium | reverse complement strand
CCTATATCCTTACCGTTTTCAAAATTATAGCCTAATAATGCAGCCAACGTTTTGGCAATTTGGTTTTGGAAAAGAAAAGAAACTAAGGGTGGCAAGCAGGTTATTGCAAGAAGAAGAGCAAAAGGAAGGAAAAAACTTTCAGTGTAATTTTTATGTTACCAAAAGATAATAGAATAAAAAAGAAGAATGATTTCGAGTTGATTTTTAATAAAGGTAGGACTTTCAAAAATAGCTTTTTTATTTTAAAGGTTTTATCTAATGATCTTAAAATAAACCGTTTTGCTTTTGTAATTAGTAAAAAAGTTTCTAAAAAAGCTGTGGAGAGAAACAAAATCAGAAGAAGGATAGTGAGTTTTTTAGAAGCAAATTTACATAATTTTAAAGAGGGATTGGATGTTATTTTTATAGTTTTGCCACAGGCAAAAAATAAAAGTTTTGCTCAAATAAAAGAAGCAACAGAAAATATTACTAAAATATTAATTAATTAAAAATAATGTTTGAATTTATAGGAATCTTTTTTAACATTTTTTTGTATAAGCCATTGTTTAATTCTTTGGTTTTATTTTATAATATATTGCCAGGACATGATTTTGGTATTGCAATTATAGCTTTAACTTTAGCCATAAAATTTATATTATATCCTTTATCAGTAAAAGCATTTAAGTCTCAAAAAGTATTGCAAGACCTGCAACCCAAAGTTAAAGAAATACAAAACAAATATAAAGATGATAAAGAAAAGTTAGCTAAAGCAACTTTAGATCTTTATAAAAATGAAAAAATTAATCCTTTTTCTGGTTTTTTCTTAGCTTTTGTTCAGTTACCAATTTTAATAGCTTTGTATAATGTTTTTTGGCAAGGACTTAAGCCAGAGCAATTAAACAATTTATATAGTTTTATATCCAACCCCAGCCAAATAAACCCGATGTTTTTAGGAATGGTAGATTTGTCTAAACCAAATATATATTTTGCTATAATAGCTGGAGTACTTCAATTTTTCCAAACTAAAATGGTGGCCTCTAACCAGAAAAAAGATAAAAATGCCAGCAAGGCACCAGACATGGCTCAAGCGATGCAAACTCAAATGCTATATGTTTTTCCAGTTATAACAATAATAATACTTTTAAGTTTACCTTCTGCTCTTGGGCTATATTGGATAATAAGCAGTATTTTCTCAATTATTCAACAATATTATATTTTAAAGAAACAAAAACATGAATAATGAAGATCAAGAAAAAATAAAAAATATAGCAGAAGATTTTTTTTCTAAAACAACCTTTGCTTTTTATAGTATAGAGATAAATCCTACAAGCTTGGATATTGAAGATATTTTGGCAGAAGATAATAAGAAAGATGATAAAGAATTAATTACTTTAGTTGTTAAGCTAAAAGAACCACAAATTTTAATAGGAGAAAATGGACAAACACTTTTCGAAATACAAAAACTTTTAAGAATGATAATAAACAAAAAGTTCCCAAATATTTTCCATTTGAATTTAGATATAAATGATTATAAAAAGAAAAAAATAGACTCATTGCAAAAAGTTGCAAAAGAGTTGGCTGATGAGGTTGCGTCTTCAAAAGTTGAAAAAGCAATGCCTCCAATGTCTTCTTATGAAAGGAGGATTATCCATGCAGAGCTTTCCCAAAGGCAAGATGTCAAAACAGAAAGCAAAGGAGAAGGCTTAAGTAGATATGTAGTAATAATGCCTAAATAAGATAATTCAAAACAAATAAAAAGCACTTACAAGTGCTTTTTATTTTGTTATTTTTGTTTTACTGGGTAAATATAAACCCAATTTGCAAGATTCCTTTGGTTTGGAGTTTTTTCCCACTTAAATTGTTTTGGCCCTTCTCTATTTGTATCATCTGGAGTTGGAAATTCTTGGCAATAAGACCATGGACCTTTTGGCTTATCCTCTGGATCAAAATAAACAAAATAAATAATATAGTTTCCCATAATTTTAATTGAAGATATTTCTTTACCTGCAAGCGTTGGGTCTTTTTTTTCTATACAAACTCCTTTTTCATCCCATTTATTACAAACTTTATCTTCTATGGGAACATTTTGAAAAGTTAAATCTTTAAGCTCTGCTGAAAAAAATCCATCAGTATTTATTATTTGATTATTATCTATTTTAATAAAGCCCCCTTCTGGGTTGTAAAATGGTTTGCGATAAAAATATACGCCATCATTATAAGGATTGTTTTGTGGCTTAAAATCATATATATGTATTGAAGCTGAGCTTGCAAATTTATCTACTGCTTGGCAATTATAATTGTTTGGGTCAATATCTTGGCACTTACCAAAAAGCCCAGGGCTTGAATACATTGTTGAAACATAAGAATCCCCTGCATTATTTACAATTAAAACAGAATTTATTTTATTATTTAGCTCTCCAAAATCATTTATATTTGAAGTGTAAGATTGAGCTTCTCCAGTACAACCATTACTCACATCTTCTTTAAAAAAATATATACCATTAGCTTTTTCTTGAGCAATAGGCGGCATTTCCTTAAGCGTAGGCATATCAAAAAACTTTAACTGTGGGTTTAGTGTGGTAATAATCAAATAAGTCATCATCAAAATTAAAATCCCTGTAATAGCTCCTACAACTCGATCCTTAGCTTGCGATCTATATTCCGCTTGCATGCCAGATCTTAAATATAAGTACCCAGCATATCCTAGGCTATATACAGCAGCTGCAAGGCCTAAAAACATACCCATATCAAAAATATATTTTAAAAATATAGGTATAGGGGTGTTGGTATCAATAAGACTAATACCTGATTGCGAAGTTGGATAATTTACTTCAAGTTTCCCCGCCAAAGCAAAATCACCAGACAAAAGAAACAGTCCGCACAATAAAATTATCAATAATTTTATATTTACTTTTTTCATTCTTTATAAAATATTATTTAGTCGCAATCATATAAACATATTCAATTTTATGGCCCCCATCTTTTGATTTAAATTCTGTCCCTTTAAATTCAACAACATTATTTTTAAAAACTTGGCAATAACCATTTTGAGGAATATTTGTTGCTGGTGAGGTTGTTGATGGGGCGGGGCCAGTACTATAAATAGCAACTAAAAAGTTGCCATTTAATCTCATTGATCCTTGACCTCTTGGCATACTAAAATTCTGAGAAACTGCTATTTCTTCTGGGGTCATGCTTTCTTGAAAATCTTGAAATTTGATATTTTCTGGTCTTGCGCCGACAAAATATTTATCTTCTTTAAATATAACCCCCGCAACTCCAGTTTTAGCTCCTGTATCCCAGCCATAAGAACTACTATAAAACATTATACCATCGCCAGAGGTTTTAGGATTATCATTTATATTGACAACAGTAATTGAGGAAAATGTATCAATAGAAACTTGTACAATGCCTTTTGGTTTTAATGGAGTATATATAAGAGGTGCTTGGCATGTGCCTCCTTTTGATTCATCAATTACTGAGTGTAAAATTGCGCCGTAATAAATTTTATTTGCGAGATCATTTATAAACTCAACACATCTAGATTCTGGTGATGCAGATGGATCTGTTGCCGGTCTTTTTTTAAATTCTTCTGGGATTTCTCCACTTGTTGTTATAACATCGGAGCGGTAACCTGTACAGCTAGTATTTTTATAAATATAAATACCAGGAGTTTCATAAGCCATTTTATAAGATCCATCTGGTGGTATAGAAAGGAGTGAATGTGAATTCTGACATTTTACTTCTATAGTATCTACAAAACCAGAAGAATCAAGATTTTTATTATCATAAAGCCAAATTAATAAATCAGGATCTGTTGTAGGGTTGGGGCATCTATATTCAATATCTCCACCTTGAAATTCTTGTGGTATACCGCTAACATTAGATGCCATAGTAGCGACCGTTTCTTTATCGCCTTTAACAAGAAATATCCCTGGGCCAGATGTTAATGGTGTAATAGTCGGTTCTACTAAAACAGGGTTTATAGATTTCATTATTAGAAAAGAAACCATTATTAAAACTATGCCTAGTATTGATCCTTTAATTCGATCTTTGGCACTAGACACTCCTTCTGGATTAGCTTTTATTATTAGTTGTATTCCAGCAAAAGCTAAAGAAATTAAAGCAATAGCTCCAGAAAACAATATTCCTATTCCAAAAAAGTATTGGATTAATTCAGGTATTGTGCTATTTGCCACAATAATTGGTAATCCTGGAATAGCTGGATAATTTGCTTCCAAAGCCAAAGCAAAATTAGAAAAAGGCAAAGTAAATAATATTACAGCAAAAAGTATAAATTGTTTTTTATTCATAGTTTTGTATTTAATTATTTTTTAAATTAAAAAATTTAATCTCTTGGCACGCAGCAAAACCAATTATCTGTCTCTGGTATTATAGGTTCTTTTGTTGTTGATGAGCTAAAAGTATCTCCATAAATTTCTCCTAAATCAACACCATAACATGGATATTTTATCTCTTGATTATTTATAGTTGTTTTGTCATCTGCAATTGGGGATACAAAATTATTTCTTACTCTTCTACAACTCTCTAGCCTTGTTTGTTCTGCTACAGTATTGGCTTTACTCTCTACACTACAGGTGTTCATAGTTTTCCTTGAATATATTAGTTCTTTTATAATATCAGTTCTGCTTATTTGCATAAAATCATAAATAGTTTTTAATTTTGATTTTAGTTCATTATAAAATTGCAAAGGGCCTTTTATTATTTCTCCTTTAGGACATGATGCACCAGTACTACCCATTAATAAGTTAATTATGTATTGGCAAGGATTGCCTTGGCATCCTTGGTTTGCACAAACACAAGATTCTGCTCCAGTAACTGGGTCTGTTAATAGCTCTGGCACACAAGGAGCATTGCAGGTTTTTTCACTGCTCCTACTTCCGCAAGTAGAGCCACATTTACAATATTCTTTTTCTTTTGATATTTTTATCAAATGATTAATTAGCTCATCTGTTTTCAAGGCAAAATCACTTTGATAAGCTGAGAGTTTTTTAGCCCAAAATTGGGTATCATCTACTGCTTGACCTACAGGAATCTCTTTTTCTTTAGGGCAAATATAGCTATTAGCAAGTGGCTCTTGTGCTTGAAGCGCTGGTTCATTCCACCAATCTTGTTTGCAATAAAAAGTCAAAGGATCATCATTATATTTATATTCTTGGCATTCTCCCCCAACAATTTGATAATCAGAAATAATACTATTTATTAATGAAGACAATATATTTTCGTTAACTTCATGCTTTATTATTACAGCTCCGCTTGCGGGTACTATTCCAGAGACTGTTGATTTTATATTATCCCCACCAGCCATTACTTGAACATTGCTACCTTCTTGGGATCCATTATTGCAAATCCAATCTTGGGCGTAAGATGCGGTATTGTTGTGTAAATATGAGCCTGGATTTTGTTTCCAGTCGCATTGATTGGTATTTACTGGAGGTGTCAAAGAATTTAAAACATAATTTTTATAATTTTCATTTACATAGGTTGGCAAAGGCGCCGTATAGCCACTACCAATACCACTCATTCCACTAGCTGTTACCTTTGAACTTATATCAAAACTTGTAGCCACATCAAGCCCTGTTTTGCCATTTTCAAAGCCAACTGCAAAATGTAAGTGAGACCCAGTGTCTGTTCCGATATTACTTATTTGTCCAATTATATCCCCTTGGTTAACAACTTGCCCAATTGTTACACTAATATTTTTCATATGCACATAAACACTATAAAAAGCTTTTCCTTTTGAATTAAAATTTGATGGATTGGTATCTATACTTGTTGTATTGCATGGACATTTTGGACAGTTAGAAGCAGATGGGCACTTTGAAACTTCAGGACAAACATCTATACAAGAAGAATTTGGGCTGGATGACGAATAACAAGAACTTGATGGATCTGTTAAATATGGTGCGGGACATTTTTGTTGAAATTGGTTTTTATAGATTTCAGAAGAAGTAAATTTATTTCCCAAAGAATAAGGATTTTTTAGGCAATCAGCATAACCCGCTTGCTGTGAAGATCCATATTTACAAGTAAAACCAGAATTTTCTACACAATATTTTTTGTTTTCATTATCAGTATTTTCAGTTGCGCAAGCCAGTAAATTTTGTGGGCTATATATACAGCTTTCTTTGTTGTTTATTATACACTGAGAGTTATTTTTGCAAATATTTTGGCATTTTTCAAATTCATCAGAACAATATTTTTTTGATATGGAACTACAAACCCCAGGAAAATTTGAATCTTTATCTAACTTACTGCTACAGTCATTGCAAGCTTTATCAATTTCAGAACAAGATTTAAATTTAGTTTCGCAATCACTACTGCATTCTGTTTGGCAAGAGTCTATACATTCTTCAAAGTTTCCAAAATTCCCAGAACTATCATTGGGACAAGTTTCTTTTCTAAGTAATCGTTCTGCCAAACAATTGTTTTCTTTGATAAAGCAAGCGCTTTTCTTTGCACGACAAGCAATTGTATTTTCCGCACAAATAGAATCACAATCTTGTGTTTTGCAATCTTGAATATATGATAAAAATGCAGGATCTGTAGATGGACAAGCATTTTGGCAGTTATAAAAACAACTTGAATTAGCATAACCAAAACCATTACAATATTTAGAAATATCTGTAAGCTTATTTTCAAAAGTACTATAATTTTTTTGAACCATTAAGAGGCGGTCTTCTTTTTTGGTTTTTTCTAATTCTTTTAAATAATCTACATAAGGTGTAGCCAAATAACATTTACGTAATTCTTCTTTTGCTAGACTCAATCTTTGATTGTCTTGGCTTAGAGTTGTTGTAAGCTCGCTTAATTTTTCTTTTAAATACATTAATTGTTCTACCAGCTTTAAATTATCCCAATTTGTTTTATTCATTAATGTAACATCTCTTCCTTCAGATTTTACTTTGGTATCAATTAATTTGATAACTCCTTGTGTATTTAGTGTTGTGCCAAATTCTTGCAAGCCTTTATATTTTTTAAGTTTTGGCATTTTATCAGATAATGTCATACATTTATACAAGGAATCTGTATAAGTCATTAATCCGCCAGATAAATTATTTTGCCCCACTAAAATAGTGGCAACAAAATCTGGCCAATCCAATAGCCCGCCAATTTCTATTGGGCCTTCAGTTACTAATTTTTTAACTCCTTTTTCGCACATTTCGAATTCTTCAGGATTTGTCTCGCAAGAGCCAGAACAATCGCAAGGTAACGGTCTTCCGCAATAAGCGTCTTCTTCGCAAACTTCTATTACTCCAGTTGGACTTGGACAATCACCAGTAGATGTACAATTTGTGGATGTAGTTTGTGGGGTTGTTGATGTTGATTCAGATGAGCTTTTTTGGCAGTTACAGCTATTCATTAATTGAGCTATTTTTATAGATAAGTCTTTAACTATTTTAGTTTTTTTCTCAATTGCCTGGTTAAGTTCAAACATACAATCAACTCTATCATGGTCTAAATATGATGGTCCAAAAGCACTCCCACCACTGTCAATTTTTACTTGTACTTGTATTGGATCTCCCAAGTCATCATATTTATAGCAACTAATTTTACGAGACAATACAGTTTCTGTTAAAGTGCCCATGGGGATTTCTTTGTAATATGTAATTGGAGGCCCCTTAACCAAATCGGAAATAGGTATATCAATAAAAGGAATGTTGTTTAAGAGTTTTCCAAAAGTTGGGTTAACTAATGTAGGATTTATTGTGGCTAAAATAGTATAAGCAGAAACCAATAAAAACAACCCTAAAACTCCAGATTTTATCCATTCTTTACCTTCCCCGCCAGATTTGCCCAAAGCACCATAAACAATATATTGAAGCCCTCCAAAAATAATAACCAGCGTAGCTAAAATTAAAGATATTGATATGCCAATATTTGCAAAATAACCTACATAATCTGCAACATCTGGATTTGGAGGCAATACATTGCCTAAAATATCAGGGTATTGATTTTCCAAAGCCAAAACTGCCACAGGCAAAAGTAATGTGGATAAGATTATAAGTAATAATATTTTTTTAAACTTCTTCTTCTGGCTCTTCAATTTCATTTGTTTGTTTATTTTTCCAATTTGGTCTCAACTCATTTATTCCAGCATCTCTTAGTTCTCTGTTAGACGACATTTGTATCTTTTGAGATTGTATTTTAGTATCTTTAACATTTTTTCCATTCATTTCTCGCCAGACTATAATGACCCAAGAAGGGCAAAGTCCACCAAACCATGGAATAATTTCTATTAAAAGACCAAGTCCAAGACGAGACAATAATTTTTTGCCAGTTTTTTTAGCTGTGGCAGTAGCAGATACATGTCCTGTACGAAAAAAAATCCAGGTGCCAATTAGTAAAAGTCCCGTAATATCTAAAATCCAAAAATCATCCAAAGCAAAAAAGAGAATTATTAATCCAATTCCATCTAAAAGCGTGGCTACCATTAGCATTAAGACACCTTCTGGGCCTGTGATACCTCCATCATCATTTGCCACTTAGCTAGGGTTTAGGGTTTAGGGTTTAGGGTTTAGCAATTACTATACCCTAGACGCTATACCCTAGACGCTTTAGTTTTTAAATTATTGGTTTTTTGCTTCGTTTATTTTTCTTTTTGCTTCTCCTCTTTCCATAACTATTTTTGGATTGGTTGTAATAATTCTATCTTCAGTTTGGCTAGCAACAATAGAAATAGCCACATGTTTTTTACCAGCAAAAAATAATCCTTCCCCAACACCTGCTTCAAGTAATAAATATTTTTCCTGATCAGTTAAATTAAATGTTTGTTTTACAACCTCTACTGTGGCTGGTGATTGTTTAAGTAAAAGTTGCAATGAAGAGTTAGATATAATTGCTTTTCCATATTCAGAACCCATAAAATCAGCTACATCTTGAGTAATTGTGGTAACCCCCAAATAATATTTTCTACCTCTTTTTGCTAATCCAAATAAGAAAGATGCCCCGTCTTCAGATTGCATTAAAAGCCAAGCTTCTTCAATTACTAAAATTCTTTTTTTAATTTGAGATCTTACAATGTTCCACACATAGCGCATTATAATGTACAAAGCCATTGGCCTTAAAGACTCTTCCATATCTCTTATACCAAATACAACTAAGTTTTTATCCATTTCTAAATTTGATTTTTGGTTAAAGAAATCAGAAAAAGTTCCTTTGGTATATTTGCCAAGTCTTCTGGCTAAAGATTCTGCTCCTTGCATGCTATTTAAAATCTCTTCAAAGTCCGACATCAAAGGAGTGTTTTCTTTCCATTTTGCAGGGTCAGAAGTTGCAGTAATATCTCTTATTGCATAAGTTTGAGTCAATGCCTCATCAATAATACTATCTTCTTCTGCTGATAAGCCCCCAAGCATAATACGAAGTAGCCCAACTAAGTTGATAATGTTTCCTCTTAAAACATCTTCAGGATTTTCTCCAGGACCTGGCACAGGTAAATCAAAAGGGTTTACATGATTTTCTGAAGTCAGAGAAATCTTAAAAAACGCTCCACCAATTGAATCAGCTAAAGCTTCATATTCATTTTCAGGATCAATAATAATACAATCTACTCCTTGCATTAAATATCTTAAAATCTCAAGCTTTATAGCATAAGATTTTCCTGAACCAGATTTTGCAAACACTACCATGTTGGCATTTTCCAAGCTAAACCTATCAAATAGCACTAAAGAATTGTTGTGCCTATTTATGCCATATAATATTCCTTCATTAGAACTTAAGTCAAAAGAAATAAATGGAAAAGCAGTGGACAAAGTCTCTGTATCCATGGGCACATGTACATCAAGTAAATCCATTCCATAAGGATTGCAAGAAATAAATCCTTCTTTTTGGCGGAATAATGCAGGTTTAATATATATTAATCTTGATTCAAAGATTGATCGCAATGTAAGTTCTGTTTCTCTTAGTTCTTTTTCTGAATTGTCATAAATAGTAATATACAAACCAAACCTGAACATTCTTTCTTGAGCTGTCATTAATTTATCTCGCAAATTTTCAATATCTTGATAAGCAGTTTGCAGTGATGGATCGCGAATTAAGCCCTTTTCTTCTCTTTCAATTATTTCTGAAGAAACTTCAGTAATTTTCTTTCTTAATTTTTTTAAAATTAATTCACTAGAAACAGGATGTATAAAAAAGGAAATATCCATTGGTACATTTAAATCAATTACAGGTGAAAACCACCCAGTGTTTAAATATCTTGGATAAGAAAATATAAAAAATGATTTGGAAAGTCTCTCCCCAAGTTTTATGTGGTCTTGGCCAACACCAACATAAGGTGGGGCAATAATATCGCGTACATCAAAAACTTCTTCTTCAAAGATCTTGTCTAATAAATCATCTTTTTTCTTTTTTTCCATTAAATTATTTATAAAATCAAATGCCATATTTTTTTTTATGTAAATTTATTTAAGTAACTCAGGTAATATTTCTGGGTAATATCCAATTTCTGCTTGCTCTGGGTGGTGAATTGACCAAAAAAGTTCAATTAATTCTGGGGTTGTAAGAGGGATTGCTTCCAAACCGCACCTGCGAAGCCCCATAGCTAAAAATTCCATTCTTTGCCAAAGTTGAGTTTTGCATCTTTCAAAATCTTGATCTTTTACTTCTTGTGTTTCTTTTTTTTTGCCCCCAATATTTTTTAAAAAATCAAATTGCTTGGTAACACCCGAAGCTCCAAAAATTTCCATCAATTCATAAGGTATAACCACATAAAAATTCTTAGTCATAACCATGTCCCCTCTAACCATTTCTTTGATAAACTCTCTGTAGCTAGCTGTTTGTTGACGCATTAAATCTGTAGTTTGCTTTTGTTCTAATTCCTGCAAGCTATCTAAATATGGGGTGATGTTAATTTTGCGCGATTGAATTATAATTTGGCATGAAAAATCCAAAGAGTTTAAAAAACTTTGATATGCATAAATAATAGCAGTTTGTTCCTCTTCAGATTTTAAAGCAAAATTAAGCGAGGAAACCATAAGTATTCCCCTAATGGAGTTATTTTTTAAAATAATAACTCCTTCCCTAATATCTTTTATTTCCAAAAAATCTTGTGTTGCATTGTTTACCATTTGCTTTAAATTTACTTACTTCTTAATTCTACTTGTGTGTGAATTTTTTTAAGTCTACTTGTTTGAGCTTGTAGTTTTGGGCCTTCATCTATTTTCCTAATTTGGATTCTTTTTACAGCTTTAAATGGATAAGCAGATTCTTTTTTCTTCCAAGTATAATTTTTACTGCCAGCTAAAAATCCTACAGAGCTTAAAAGTATATTTGCCAAAGGCATGCCATTAATTACCAAGAAAGCCAAGGCTCCAGTTGCTACCATAACAATTAGGGACAAAATAGCAAATATTGCAAATGGTACTGTATAGTATAAAACAAAACAAATCACTCCTCCCCCGCAAAGGTAAAAGAATTGTCTAAAAGAAATGAAAAATGCTATTTTCCCTTCTTGCTCAATAAATTGTGGAATAGGATATTGTTCCATGCACTGCCACAGATTAGCACAGATAAATGACAGATTTTCACAGATCACAGATGCTGGCTAACTTTGTGTTTTTGAAATTAATGTTATAAATGATTTTCTATTATTTGTAAAAATTGATCTTTTAATTTCTAATTTTATTGTATTAAAGTTTGCTAAATACCCAATTTCATATTGACTAGCTCTTAAATAAGATCTTTGTTGCTCAATATTTTGTCTAGTAGTAAATGGCGTGGCTTTTATTTCTAAAATAATTTTGTTCTCTATAAGAAAATCTGGGATATAGACTCCTAAAACTTTTCCACTATCTAAAGAATAAATATTAATTCTTTTTTGTTGTTCGCAATTTATTTGCAATTTTTCAAACTCTTCTGCTAAAGCTTTTTGATAAACAATCTCTTTTAAACCGCATCCATATTTATTAGCAACTGAATAAATTGCGCCAATAACCTTGTAAGACAAATCTTTTTCTAAGAAATTTTCATCAGTCATATTTTTATCTGTGATCTGTGTTAATCTGTTTGGCATCTGTGTAAATCTGTTAATTGATTTATTATAACACTTTTAAAAAAAAGCAACAACAAATCTTATCCACACCCCAACCAAAAACAAGCACAATCCCTTGACACAGAACTAAAAATATGCTATAATTAATTTGTAGCTTGAAATTGTTTTCAGGCAAGAAAGTCAGGGTCGTTCCTTGACAATTGAATATCAGTTCAGTCACTGTTTTCCGCTAAAGCGAAGGAGATTTTTGATGAAGGCTTTTCTGCAAGTTCTGGTCGCGATTTTGTTTGTTTTACTGGTCATCCTGCCTATCGCCCTCGTGGTTGGTTCCTTTTGGAACGACTCGAAGTGGGCGCTTGGCATCGGCATCGGAATCCTCGTCTTTGATTTGATTGTTGTGGTCTCTGTTGGGATCAGGATTCTCATCAAATCAAAAGACAACATCGGTCCAGAGGAAGTAGCTCTCAAGAGTTATACTGGTAAATTGGACGAAAGCGAGATTTATCAGCCTGGCCCAGTTACCGTGCTGTGGATTCCGCTTTACAAGTGGATCTACGGAAGACCGTATTGTGAGCTTGTTCGAGTTCCAAGAGAACCGATGAAATTCACTCTTGGCGGAGATGTTGGTCACAAAATCAGATCAAGCGACAAGGTACCTTTGCTTGTTAATTTCTCTGGCTTTGTGGTATTCCCGTATCTCGAGCCAGAGTCTCTTGCTCTGATGATCAAGTCGAAAGTGCCCTTTAATATGGCAGCCTTTGACAAGTGGGTAACAAGTGAGATGGTCACTGGTTTGCGTGATATTATGGCTGCATATACGCACAAAGAAGCGATAGAGCGGTCAAATCTCACTGATGTAAACAAGGAAGCAAAAGAGTTTTTTCTACTTGAGGATGGGTTGTTCGCCACTTCAGGTATTCTTGGGAATGACAAGACAAACTTCAAGCCTGGTAGGGGCGAAGTCAAAATTCGGATTGAAGACATTGCTGTGCCAGAGAAAATTGACTCAGCAATGCAAGAAAAGGTTGAGGTGGAATATCTGACAATGGCTGCCGAAGAGCGGATTGCCCTTGCTGGCAAGGAAGCTCAAGCAAGCGCTGCTTTGTTTGACGACACCAATCAAGCCTTGAAGGCATGGTTGGCTGATAATCCAAAAGCAACGCCCCAGCGGATCAAGGAGAAGCAAGAAGAACTTCGTCAGAGGGCTTTGGCCAAAACGCCAGGTTACCGCCAGACTCATGTTAAGGGGCTTGAGAGAGCCACAACTGTGGTCATTGGTGGCGATGGAGCTGGTCTTCTCGTCGGCGGTGGTGGAGGCGGCGGCAAGAAGTCGAAAAAAGCTAAGGACGACAAAAGAGGAAATATGTCCGATGCCGACTTCAAAAGCATCTGAACCCTTGTGGCTCAGACAAAGACCGACAAGGATGTCGGTCTTCTTTTTTTATAATTTATTCAATTGGTTCCCTATAAGTATCATTAATATTCGTGATTTTTTTTCTGCTCTTAATGATTTTGGGTGTTATAATATTTTCCTCATTTTCTTCTACTTTTGTTTTTTTAGAGTCGTCTGGTTTTTCTAATTCTAATAAAGGAAAAACTTTTTCTTTAACTTTATCTAATATATCTTTATAATTTTGATCTGTTGTATCCAAAAATTTAAGTGATAACAAAAAATCATCTTCTGAAATATTTTTGCTGAACAATTTTTCTGCTAACCCAAAAATAATTGCAGTTGATGAAAAATACTTAATTATATTATCATCATCTTTCTCTCCAACTTTTTTTTCCTCAAGGATTTGAGATATTATAGAAAAAGAATTTTTAGTTGGAATATTTTTATTTTCCATATTTTTATATTTTTATGAATAAGTTGTAACCAAATTTTTAAGTATATTTTCTGCTTTTTTCGCTAAATCCTTGTTTATTGAGTTTGTACTTCTCTTTAAGTAATCAATGGCATTTTCCACCTCAGTTACTCCAGGATCAGCACTTAGCCCAATTGAAGCTGCATCTGGAGAGCTATTTATTATTCTCAACATTTCTGCTTTTGACTTAGAGCGCATATCTTTGTACGCATCTGTTTGTTCGGCATTAAGTCTAGAATAAGCAGATTTAAAAGCACCTGCATCTGCATATGATAAAACATCTTCATCAATACCTTCTTTTGAAAACTCTTGTATTTTACTATAACCCAATTTTTTAATTGCTTTGATTTTTCTATCTTTGGTTGAGCTGGTTTGCTGTGTTTGAACACGATCAAATGTAATATTATCACTAAACAATTTAGTTAATCTATCTAATTCTGGGCCAGATTTGCCTGCAGCTTGAAGTTTTTTGATTTTTTCATTAATTAGTTCTTGTCTGGCATCTTCATAACTTGCTGATTCATATTCAAGCGATTTTTCTTGTGTTCTTATTTTTGTCATATCTGCGACTCTTGTATTTATATCTGCATCAGTAATAGTGCTTTCATATGTAGCAAGGTCTGCTTTGACTTGTACATCTGTTTTAGTTTTATCATTTTCTCTAATTTCCTTTTCTTTCTCAGTTAACATAGCAGTTCTTGCTTCGTTTTCAGTAGTTTCTTTATATCCAATTTTCTTTTGAGCTGTTTTATCTTTAATCATATTAGCTTTAATGCTTTGAACTACAGAACCATCAGGTGTATAATTTTTATCTACCCAATTTTCAATATTTTTTGCTTCAGCGCTTGACATCATTCCACCGTGACTTGCCAACCATTCATCTTTTTGTCTTTTAACCTCTTTTTCTTTCAAGCTATTAACAGCATCTTGATCTGTGACTCCAGTAACCAAATATGGGTGGCTTTCGGTAAAAGCTTTTTCTGTGGCATGACCACCTCTTGCAATTGCATGAGCAACAGCTTTCTCTCTTTCTTCTTGAGGCAACAAATTAAGCTTCTTTCTTTTCTGCATTTCAATAACAGCTGCAGCTCCTTTATCTTTATCTGCTTCTGAAGCAAATCTGCTCTGGCTTTGTTTATAAGACTGCAACAGTTGCTCATCTGTAGCATCCCCATGATCGTATGCGGAAACAGTTTTTTGTTTTCTTTTACTTGTATACCCAGTAGGAAGCACACTTCCCTCCATGCCTTGCGTTATTTTATCCCTTGTTCTATTATAAAGCCCAGCTACGCCAGTAGCACCTGCAATTTTCCCTCCAGCATATTTAGCGCCGGTTTTGGTAGCTTGACTTGCGTAATTTTTTAATCCACTCCATGCTTTACCTGCTCTTGAAGTAATTATATCTGCCCCCATTGCAGAAGTTTTTAAGGCAAACAAAAATCCTATTATTAAAAATATTCCCGGGATAAAAAGTGAAAACATTCCTGTTAAGCTCTGGAAAAAGCTTTGCGAGGCTGTTCCAAATTGACCTGCAAAAATTGCTGATCTATTAAATGCTGGTGGGTTCGGGATACCAGATCCTTTTTCTATCATTTTCGCAGCAATGAAATAAAATAATCCAGCTGGAGCGCCTATAATACACCATTGGATAAAATTATTTTTCCACATTTCATAAAACTTTTTTGATGCAGGAAAAACATACGATATAAATGCTAGTGGTGATAAAATAACTAATATCCATAAGGCCATAATCCTAAATATCAACATAAAGATATAGAGGGTTAAAATTAAAACAGTTGTTAGGTTAAAAAATATATAGGACGATATCCTCATGGCAAAAGCAATGGGGTTTTCATCTTTCATCATAGCTGCCATATCTAAACTAGTTTTTATAATAGCTCCAGCCTTGTCGCCAATACCTTGC
The DNA here is from genome assembly GCA_903850725.1 of Candidatus Staskawiczbacteria bacterium. Classification (GTDB taxonomy): domain Bacteria; phylum Patescibacteriota; class Minisyncoccia; order Minisyncoccales; family Staskawiczbacteraceae; genus XYB1-FULL-32-11. Next base: position 13,643 of record CAINMG010000121.1, on the reverse strand, counting down.
CCTGCTCCCATAAAAAAATAAGCCATTACTATATTGGATACATCAATAAAAACCCCACAAATTACCAAAGAAAAGTTTATTAGAATAGTCGCCACTATTAGTGGAAGCAAAAGTTTTTGAGCTTCATAATTTTTAAATCTTAAAATTGTAGCAAGCCCGATGACTACAAAACCAAGCACAACAAACATATTGGCAAAATCTCTTACAACTGGCCAGCCAATATTTACTGCTGGGCTCGCGGTATAACTAACTCCAGTAGTTGCTAACAATATTGTCCAATTTAACAAAGTTACAACTATCCCTGATAATATTGCTGTTGCTGCTAGCGGTAATACCATTGCTGCTGCGGTGAATGCATTGGCTGTGATAGATCCTGCAGAACCAATAACATCCCAAAAGCCTGCATTTGTAGTCTGTGGTAGAATTATTCCGCTGGCAATAAAAAATAAAAGAATTATTACAAAAAATCTCTTGCCTTTAAAAACGTTTTTTATTTTTGCGAAAATTTCCATAAAGTTTTGTTCGCTAAAATTATTTTTCTGCCTCAATTAATAGTTTTTTGAATGATTTTAAATATTCTGGTAATCTGGTATAAATTTTTATTGCCTCTTCTTCTTTATATAAATGTGCAGACAAATTTCTATCTTCTAACATATCTACCCATTCGCTATCATGGCCAAGCAATTTTAACTGAAAACCAACTTTGAAACATTGGCGTGGAGAGTAACATTCTATGCCCTCTTTTTTAGCTAGATTTTTTACTAATTTCCATGCTGTATCAAAACACAAATCAAAGCGTTTCATGGCCGCATCGCGAACTATATTTTCTTCTTTCATGTTTAATACTTCGTCAAGGTTGTCTATAGTTTTTTTAAAATCTTGTAAAAGATAATTTTCTGTCATATTTTTATATATTATAAATTATATTGCAGGTTCTAAAATTTCAATATTTTGTTTTGCAATGTTATAGAAATTTTCTCCTACCTCTTTAAAATCAACAAAATCTATTTTATAAAGTGTCGGGATTTTTTCTATTTCTTCTTCGATTTCTGTCCACACCATAGAATCAATTTCTTTAGGTCCTTCTATGCCCAAATCAATATCTGCTCTTTCGAAATTATCGCCACGAACTCTTGACCCAAAGAAAAACACCTTGTATTTTTTTAAATCAAGTTTTTTGCCAACAATTTCCAAAATTTCTTTTTTTAATTTTTCCTCTGAATAATGTTCTAATCTCATTAGATAAACTTAAATTATTTTATTATACATCTTATTAAAAAATCAAGCAAATATTTAATAAAGCATACCTGTGGATAACTTTTTAAACCCATCCTAAATCCTTCCCAAAAGGAAGGACTTGAAAGGAAGGACTTGCACTTTTGTTTCCCTTCCCTTCGGGAAGGGCTGGGGATAGGTGTTTAGGGTTGGGTCGTATTTATAATTTTTCTGACAACAATATCTACATTGTCTATGACTTCTTCATTTTTAAATCTTAAAACTCTAAAACCAAGATTTTCTAAAATTTTTGTTCGCCCCTCATCTCTCTGTTTTTGTAAATTATGAATATTGCCATCAACCTCAATAATTATTTTTTTAGATAGGCACACAAAATCAACTATAAATTTATCAATAATCTGTTGTCTCCTAAAATGGTAATTTTTATTTGCTTTCAAATATTTCCAAAGAATTTCTTCTGCTTTTGTTGGATTTTTTCTCATTTTAACAGCTTCTTCTTGAAGTAATTTCCATGTTTTTGCATCAGTTGTAAAATAACCAGGTATGTCGGATCCCTTCGTTTCGTTCACCCATCCCTCGCTACCCATCCTAGATCCTTCCCAACAGGAAGGACTTGTCGTCACCCCCTTCCCTTCGGGAAGGGCTAGGGATAGGTCGTAAGAGGCAAGATTTTTCCAATCATCTACTGATAGAGTTTCTGCGCGCTGATTGGGTTTGAGACCGCATTTTGAAAGCCAACTTTCTACTACTTCTCTCTCCACCTTTAAAGCTTGGCAAAAATTATTTGCCAACTGCTTTCTAGGATGTGAAAATCCAGCTTTCACTATTTTAAAAAATTCTTTTGGCGTAAAACCGATCGACATCGGGAGTCGATCATTTTTATGAGGGGTGATGCGAATTATGGCTGAGTCAACTTTGGGAGCTGGTAGAAAACAGTTTTTAGAAACATAAGAAATAATTTTTGCTTGTGCGTAAAATTGCACAGATACTGCAAGCAAGCTCATTTCTGGGGGCTTGGCACATATTCTTTGAGCTACTTCTTTTTGAATAAGCAAAACAATTTCTTGGGGAGGGTTTTCTGCTTCTAGAAAAGTTCGGATTAAGTGAGAGGTAAGATAATAGGGAATATTGGCGATTAGCTTATATTTATGGTCTAGGGTATATGGTATAGGGTTTAGGGATAAGGCATCGCCTTCTATTATATGTACATTGTTAAAATCTTTTAAAGTTTCTGCTAAAATGTTTATCATATCATGATCTTTTTCTATGGCAATTACTTTGCCTGCAGATTTTGCCAACTCACAAGTAAGAGTGCCAACACCTGGCCCCACTTCCAAAACAACATCTTCTTTTGTTAAATTTCCAGCTAAAATAATTTTGTTTAAAATATTTTTATCAATCAAAAAATTTTGACCCAAGCTTTTGGATGGTTTGACTTCATATTTTTCTAAAATCTCTTTTATTGCTGTAGGTGAGGTTAAATCCATAGTGAATAAAAATGCTTGACTTAATCATACGGCAGGTGGTATACTAAAGTCAATGGGAATCTTCAATTTCTCTACAAAAAATAAGCGAAAAAAAACTGGACTTAAGGGGGTTTTAAAGAATCCTTTGTTTTATTTTGGGTTGTTTTCAACCTTTTTATTTGCATTCGTTTGTTTCGGATTTGAAGATTTTTCTAATTTTAATGATACTTTAAAAAATAAGAGTGTTTTTTTAAATTCTTATCTTGAAGGTACGGACAATTCAACAAAAGATAGCTTGTTTCTAAACTCTAAAGATATTTTAGCTTTAGAGGTCCCAGATCTAAAAATAATTGATGATAATTGCGTATGTGGTAATTCATCTTATAGAGTTTTGAGTACTCAAGTTTTGGGAGCAATTTTTGGAGAAGAATCACAAAATTCAAAAGAAATTGTAGAATATTCAGTTCTCCCTGGAGATACTTTTGAATCAATTGCTCAAAACTTTAACATATCTTTAAATACTATATTATGGTCAAATAATTTAACTAAAAATTCTACACTGAAAGTTGGTCAAACTTTAATAATATTGCCAGTTTCAGGGCTTTTACATATAGTAAAGTCTGGAGATACTATTTCAGATATTGCTAAGACTTACAAGGCAAAAGTAGATGATATAGTTTCTTATAATAATTTTAATAATGAAAATGATATATTCATTGGAGATATTTTAATTGTTCCAGGTGGAGTTATGCCACCAAAACCAGTACCTTCAAATGCTCAGGCTCCTATTGCCAACAACTTCTTTATAATTCCTGTTGAGGGGACAATAAGCCAAAGGTTGCATTTCTATAATGCAGTGGATGTGGCAAATAAATGTGGAACTCCGTTTTATGCTGCAGCTTCTGGTACAGTTCAAAGGGTGGCTTATGGCTGGAATTTGGGCGGTGGAAATTATATCACGATATTACATCCAAATGGAGTAGTTTCATATTATGGACATTTTATGACAGCTTTTGTAAAACCAGGAGATGTTGTAAAGACTGGGGATAGAATTGGACTTGTTGGTGGGGGTAAAGGCATGGCCGGAGCTGGCAAATCAACTGGGTGCCATTTACATTTTGATATTAGAGGTGGCAAGAATCCATTGGCAGGTTATGTATATGGAACAAAATTAAAATTCAAATAATAAATTATAAACAAAAACTGCGAGATATCTCGCAGTTTTTAGTTGAATAATTCAGCTCGGCAAATAAACTTTTTTTCCGATTAAGCCACTGCGGTGTGCTTAATTTGCCCACCCTAGGCGGACAACTTCCAAAAAAGTTCATTTGCCTCGCTTGTTTATATTTCCATTTCAAATCTATAATATTTTGCGCCGTTATATTTTCCTAGCTTATTAAGTAATGTAAATCCATTTTTTAAATAAAATTTTTGAGTATTGTATTGGAAAAAAGCATAAGCTCTTAATACCTCAAAGCCACTGGCTCGGGTATAATTTTTGGCAAAATCAATAAATTGTGCGCCTATACCCTTCCCCTGGAATTCTTTTATTACAGCTATTGTTTCTATATACATTATATTTTGTCTTTGGCGAAAACTCATAATGCCAACTACTTTGTTTTCTTCTTTTGCAACAAAATATTCTTTATTATTTATTTGTTTTTCTATAAAGTCATCTTTGTTCCAAACAAAATCAGCAACCTCTATATATAGTAGGTCAGCAATTTTTTTGATATTTTCTTTGTCATTTAAATTTGCTTTTATAATTTCCATGATAATATGATTATAGCATTTTTAAATTTTTTTTACAAAAAAAATGAGCAAATGCTCAAAATATTTTTTTGTCGTGTAATTTTTATTTTTAGTCGTGTCATCCCCAACTTGATTGGGGATCCAGTTCGTCATTGCGAGTCCCGCCAAGGCGGGACGAAGCAATCTCAACCTTTTAGATTGCCACGGGCATTGCGATGCCCTCGCAATGACAGCTTAGCTTTTTAAATTAATTTGTGTTGAGATTTCTTAATACCCAAATGTTCATATGCTAAAGATGTTGCCATTCTGCCCTTGGGAGTGCGCTCAATAAAACCACATTGCATTAAGTATGGTTCATAAATATCTAAAATTGTATCTTCTTCTTCAGAACTGGCGGCTGACAAAGCTTGAAGCCCTACTGGTCCCCCATCAAATTTTTCTATAATTGATTGTAAAATTCTTTTATCCCCTAATTCTAGTCCCATATGATCCACATCTAAAAAATTTAAACTGCTTTCGGCAATTTCGCGGGTAATTAAACCTGTGCCATTTACTTCTGCAAAGTCGCGAACTCTTTTTAAAAGACGGTTTGCAATTCTTGGAGTAAAGCGAGATCTTTTGGCAATAATTTCAATTGCTTGTGGCTCAGCTTTTATCTTTAGTAAATCAGAAGATCTATTAATTATTTTTTCTATATCTTTTTGTTCATAAAAATTAAGCTGAAAAGTTGCTCCAAATCTGCCCCTTAAAGGAGCTGAAAGCATTCCAGGCCTTGTAGTAGCTCCAATTATTGTAAATTTTGGTAATTTTAATTCCATTGTGCGGGCCATAGGTCCTTTACCTAAAATTAAATTTAATTTGTAATCTTCCATTGCAGGATATAAATATTCTTCAATTGTTTTGTGAATTCTATGAATCTCATCAATAAATAAAACATCTCCTTCAGACATATTAGTTAAAATTGCAGCTAAATCTCCCGCTCTTTCAATAGCAGGCCCCGAAGTAATGCGGATATTTGTACCCATTTCCAAAGCAACTAAATTTGCAAGTGTTGTTTTGCCAAGTCCAGAGCTTCCGTAAAGCAATAAATGGTCAGGTGACTGGCTTCTTTTTTTAGCTGCTTGGATAATTATGCGGATATTTTCTTTAACTTTGTCTTGACCTACATAATCACTCCACTTTTGAGGGCGAAGTGCAGAATCTAGCACTTCATCCTCTTTTTTCTCTTTTTTGTCTAAAATACTTGACATAGGCTTTGTATTATGCTATAATGAATATATTGAGTAAAATTCAGTTAAAAACAGTTTTGGAGTTGGAGGTCCTATTTGGGTTTATTTCAGTTTATGGGTAATCTTGCTTCGGCTCGACTATTCCTCAAATAAACCTTTGCTTGTATCCCAGATACAAAGCTCCTCCAACTCCTAAGCTGTTTTTTAATGTATAAAATTTTATTCTTCTTCGACAACCCTACGAACCTCTTCTAAGGTTGTGTTGCCCAACACTATATCAATCAATCCTGATTGCCACATGGTTACCATGCCTTTTTTGATAGCTAATTGTTTTATATCAGAAACTGGAGCTTTGGTTAAAATAAATCTTTCCATTTCAGTATCCACTAAAAATGCTTCGTATAAGCCTCTTCTTCCTTTATATCCTGTAAAGTTACAAGCCTCACACCCCCCATCTTTTATTTCTGGAATTTGAATTGTTTTTAAATTTGGGAGTTCGATAGTTTTAGGCAAGTTTGCCAAGCCTTTTTCTAATCCTGCCATCTCTTCTGAGGATGGTTTTTTTGTAGTAGAACATTGTTTGCAAACTTTTCTAACCAATCTTTGAGCAATTGCCATTTTTAAACCCGATGCAATAGAGGCAGGGTCTGCCCCCAAATCCACTAGCCTTGGGATTGTTCCAGCTGCATCATTGGTGTGAAGGGTGGACAAAACCAAGTGGCCAGTTAAAGATGCTTGTAAACTAATTTTAGCTGTTTCCAAATCTCTAATTTCTCCAACCAAAATAACATCAGGATCTTGTCTTACAATAGATCTTAGGCCATCTGAGAAATCATAACCTTTTTCTGGAGCAACTTGTGTTTGTGAAACTCCTTTCAAGTGATATTCAATTGGGTCTTCAATAGTAATAGTTTTAATTTCTGGGTTTTGAATTTTCATTAAAAAAGCATAAAGTGTTGTTGTTTTTCCAGAGCCAGTAGGACCTGTTACAATTATCATCCCATTGGGTTTGTTAATTTCTTTTTGGAAAATGTCGGACAAATCTTTTCTAAGTCCCAAAGCATCAAGCCCAATTAAATTTCTTGGGTCTAAAATTCTCATAACAATAGACTCTCCATATTCAGCTGGCAGTGAGGAAACCCTCATTTCTATTAATAAATCATCAATTGCAATTGTAAACCTTCCATCCTGAGGCTTGTCTTTTATATTTAATTTTAATTTTGATAAAAGTTTTAATCTAGAAACTATATTGTGATAAATATTCTGTTCAAAAAAAATAACATCTTGCAAGACGCCATCTAACCTAACTCTCAATCTAGAATTTTTTTCTTCTGGTTCAATGTGAATATCAGAAGACCCCAAGGAAATTGCAGAAAATAAAATTATATCTAAAAGAGAAGTTGTTTCTTGCGCGATATATTGCTCTACTTTCTTCTTAAAATCAGCAATATTTTTTACTTCATTATTTACTTCTTGTATTATAGTAGGGTTTATTGTTACAGCCCCTAAGATTTTTTTTGAATCTTGCATAGTATTGACAAGGTTTTAATAATATGATATTATGCGTGTATATAAGTGCCGTGTCATATAAAGGGCGCTTAAGGAGGACAAAATCTATAGGGAACGGGACCCTTAAACCGTCAAACGACCTTACGACACTAAAGGTCGTCTTTTTTTAAGATTCTAAATATTTTAAAATGTTTTCACGATTTACTTCCAAATTTTGTTTGGCTAATTCTGCTAGAACTGAAGTTACAATTTCTTTATGTTTTGCTTCTGGTTTGGCGGGGTAAAGTTCGGCAATTATTTTTTCGCGCTCTGCCCCCTGTTTCATTAAGCTACTGGCTGTTTCCAATATATTGGAATTTGTTTTTGAATTGGTAAAATTATCGGAATGAATTATCAAGCCCGAAAGCAAACAGTTAGCAGTTTCTTTTTTTATTTGGTTCTCGCTAAGGGATTTTGTTAGCCCTAAAACAATCTCAGAAATAGAATTATCTTCTACTAAGTTTATTTTACCAAAATTTCTATTAAATTGCACGTCATTGTCAATATTTATAATTGGAGTATCTAACAAAAACCCAAAAGAATCTAATTTTTGTAATTGCTCGGTATAGTCTTTTACGCCCAAAGTAATTATCAAATCTGGCTTTACATCAGAATAATAAAAAGAAATATTGTCTTTTTTAATTATGCCTTTGTCTAAAGTTAAGTGAATTTTTAAAGCTTCCTCTGATTTTTCATAATAAATTTGTGAGACATTAGCCACATCACTAGGAACTGAAAGCACAAAATTTCTTGGGTAGGAAATATAATCTAAACTTGGCACTAAGAATAAGAATTTTTCTGGGAAATTTTCTTGCAAAAGGTTTACATTTTTGCCCATTTCCTTTAAAGTATAGAAAAGAGCCAAAGCGCAAGGAATTGCTTCTTTAGAGTTTTCAGCCGGAATAAGATAGATATTTTTAGCTTCTGATATTAATTTTTTTACTTCTTCTGTGTCCATTGTGATTGTTTAAATTTATAGTTTAGATTAGTTTATTTAAAGCAATAAGTCAACAATAAAAAAACCGCGAGTGTAATTCCTCGCGGGTTGTACATGCTCGCACAGCGTGCATGTCCTTTACTCCCAGTTATGAAGGTTTGCTAACCTGGCATCGTAACGTGCATTAACTGTCTTGAGCCATTCGATCATTTCTGTCATATTATCGAGCAGATCGAATTTCGCATCTATTTCATTTTCTTTGTCAGAGGAGGCAAGCTCCAGTAACATGTCTAGTTTTTCTGGGACTTTTTCGCCACAGGCATAACGTAAGCACCAGTTCATGACCTGAAGAAAATTCCAGACCATATCACAACCACAATGAAGGATGCTTGACAGTAATTGATGTTCTTGCCCATTGCGTTGTGGAATATTGCGACAATATATGATTAGATAATCTTCTCCGTATCTATCGTAGTGATTGATGATTGTTTGTGCCATTTGCTTGAGTTCTTGGGAATTTGGAATCTTTCTCATGACATAATCCTTATGTTGGTTGCAGATGAAAAAAGAACTAATTTTATACTATTCCTTAATAATTATTTGTCAATTATTTTATGAAACATATTACAAAAAGTTATAGACAAACTCAAAAACTCGGAGAACAACTGGCAAAGGCCATTTTGCAATTGCCTGCCCCAAGCAGGGCGGTGGTTTTGTGTTTGTATGGAGATTTGGGTGGGGGCAAAACTACTTTTTTGCAAGGATTTGCCAAGGGCTTGGGTATCAAGCAAAAAGTTTTAAGCCCAACTTTTGTAATAATGAAAAGATTTGAAAATTTTTATCATATAGATGCTTATAGAATGAAAGATTATAAAGATGCAAAAGATTTGGGCTTGCCAGAAATTATGAAAAAGCCAGAAAATATTATTGCCATTGAATGGCCAGAAAGAATAAAAAAAATATTGCCTAAAAATGCAATAAAAATAAACTTTAAATTTATTTCTAATAATAAACGTGCTATAATAATAAAATGACAGATAAAAAAAGATTAATTATTATTGATTCTAATGCTTTGCTTCACCGAGCTTTTCATGCCCTGCCACCTTTGGCTACCAAAAATGGTGAAGAGACTGGGGCTATTTACGGATATCTTTTAATTTTGTTTAAAGCAATCGCAGATTTACAAGCCAATTATGTTGTAGCTTGTTTCGATACCAAGGCTAAAACTTTTCGGCATAAAATGTTTAAAGATTATAAAGGCACAAGATCTCAAACTCCAGATCAAGTTATTTTGCAATTACCAAAAACAAAATTAATTTTAGATAAATTTAAAATTCCTATTTTTGCAAAAGAAGGCGTAGAGGCTGATGATTTGATCGCTACAATTTGTCAACTTGCCCTGAGTCAAGTCGAAGGGATTGCCCCAAAACAAACCGAGAATTTGGAAATTTTTATTTTATCTGGTGATTTAGATAACCTGCAACTTGTAAATGAATTTGTTAAGGTTTATACTTTAGGTAAGGGAATAAAAGATACTGTAGTTTATGATGAGGAAAGAGTTATGAGCAGATTTGGTGTAAGGCCAGATCAAATAATTGACTTTAAGGCCTTGACAGGAGATGTGTCAGATAATATTCCGGGAGTTAAAGGCATTGGCAAAACAACTGCAGCAGATTTATTGCAAAGGTATAGCAGTATTGCCAACTTATATAATGAATTGGCCACAGACACAGCAGTTTTAAAGCCAAAAGTAAAAGAGCTTTTAAAGGGTAGCAAAGAAAATGCATTTTTGTCATTTGCCTTAGCTGAAATGAAAAAAGATGTTGATATTGATTTTAAAATAAATGATTGTAAATTTGGTAATTTTGATACAAAAGAAGTTTCAGATATTTTAAGAGAATTTGAATTTAATACATTAATTAACCGTTTGCCTTTTTTGAGGCAAATATAAAAATATGAATAAAATTATTTTTAAAGTAGCAACCCCAATAATATTAGCCGGACTTTTTATTATAGTTATTTTTATTGCTTTAAATTATGGCGCGTTATCAAGAGAGGTTTATATTGTTTTTGTATTTCTGTCTATTTATATTTTTTTGTTTGGCTTTGCCATAGGACAAAATTTTGCTACGCCAATGCAAAAGCTTTTAAAAAGAGCTACAGAACTGAGTCAGGGAGATCTAAAAACCAGAGTATATTTAGAGACTAAAGATGAGTTTGGCGAGCTTTCAAAAATCTTTAACAAAATAGCTCAAGATTTAGAGGAGAGCAAATCTGCGGGGAGCAGAGCAGAAGAGTCAATAGATATCAAAGTAAAGGCCAAGACACAAGCTTTACAAGAAGTTATTTCTGCTTTGGAGCAAAAAATTAGTAATAGAACAATTGAATTAGATAAGATTATAAAAGAGCTCGAATTAGAGAGAGAAAAAAACAAAAGTAAGGAGCAAGAATTTATAAAGTTAAAAAATGAAATGGCAGAAAATAGTAAAAGCGAAGAAATCATAGATGTTGAAAAATCTAAAAAAATCTCAAGAAGATCAAAACCCTCAAAAGATCAAATAGAGGCCAAGGTGGCCATAGAGCCAGAAGTTGATGTAAAAACCCCAGATCAAACTTAAAAAATATGCCAGAACTTCCTGAGGTGCAAACAACGGTAAATGGTTTAAAATCAAAGGTCCTAAAAAGGGCCTTTGTTGATGTCTGGTCAGATTGGGAAAAGCTTGTTAAAAAGCCAACTGATTCAAATTTATTTAAAAGACAAATTAAAAATAAAAAGATAATAAGAATATATCGCAGAGCTAAAAATATTATTTTTAATTTGTCTGAAGATTATTCTTTGTTAATTCATCTTAAAATGACAGGTCATTTATTACTTGGAAAGTGGAAGCTTGTAGATAATATATGGAAGCCAGTTGATAAAAAAAGCCCTTTAAATGATCCTTATAACAGGTTTCTGCATATAATATTTTATTTAAACAATAATCATATGTTGGCTTTGTCAGATGTTAGGAAGTTTGCTAAAATTGAATTATGGCAGACAAAAGAGCTGGAAAAGGAGTTACAAAAACTTGGGCCAGAACCACTTGAAGATGATTTTACTTTTAAAAGATTTAAAGGTTGTTTCACCAAAAAACGTGGTAAGATTAAACAAGTTTTGATGATCCCAGAAATTATAGCAGGAATTGGAAACATTTATTCTTCGGAAATTTTGTGGCACGCAAAGGTGCATCCTGAGAAATTGGTGCAAAATTTAAAAGAAAGCGAATTAAAAAATATTTATAAAGCCACGCAAAAAGTTTTAAGGTTAGGAATAGACTTAGGAGGAGATAGCTTTTCAGATTATAGGAATGTTAATGGAGAAAAGGGTAGTTTTAATGAACAAAGAAAGGTTTATAAACGAGAAAATGAATTTTGCAGTCGTTGCAAAAAATCAAAAATTAAAAGAATAAAAATTGCAGGTCGCAGTGCTTTTTATTGCCCAACCTGCCAAAAACCATGATAATATTTTTATATGGGCCGGATAGTTTCCGCTCCAAGGAAAAATTAAATGAAATTGTTTTAGGTTATAAAAAGGTTCATAAGTCTGGGCTCAATTTTGTATATTTTGATGCAAAAGAAAAAAAGTTTGAAGATTTACAAAATATTTTCAAAGTAGCCGGGATGTTTGCAGAAAAGAAATTAGTTATTTTAAAAAATCTTTTTGCCAATAAAAAATTTCAAGAAGAATTTGCAAAAGATCTAAAAGATTTGGAAAGCACAAAAGATATTATAATTATTTATGAAGAGGATAAGGTTGATGAAAGACTTAAAATTTTTAAAGATTTAAAGAAGTCCTTCGACTCAGCTCAGGACAGGTCTGTAAAATGCCAAGAGTTTGAATTTTTAGATGGGTTAAATCTAAAAAAATGGCTGTCTGTGGAACTTGCAAAGAGTAATGCTAAAATAGAACCTATGGCTGAAAACTTGCTTTTAAATTTTGTTGGTAATGATTTGTGGCAGTTGCGTAACGAAGTGATAAAGTTATCAAGTTTTAAAGCCGGCAAAGTCGTTACCGCAGAAGATGTAAAACTTTTGGTAAAACCAAAAATTGATAGTGATATTTTTAGAACTATTGAGGCTTTGGCTCAAAAAAATAAAAAGCTGGCTTTGTCTTTAATATATAAGCACATTGAAAATGGAGACCACCCCTTATATTTGCTCTCGATGATTGCTTATCAATTTAGAACACTTTTGATATTAAAAGAATCTGGGGGTAAAAAAACTGGGCTTCATCCATTTGTTGTGCAAAAAACTTTGCCTTTGTGCAATAAGTTTACTTTTGCAGAACTAAAAAATATTTATCAAAAGATTTTTGAGATTGATATAGATATCAAGACAGGCAAAATTGATGCTGAATTAGCAATAGATATGCTAGTGGCGCAAATTTAGTTTTTAAAAAGCCCCGAGTGGGGCTTTTTAAAGTTATTTTGAGTTTCTTTCTATTAACTTGGCAAATCTGGATTTTTTTCTTGATGCCTCCCCTTTCTTGATAATCCCAACTTTAGCTGTTTTGTCTAAAGCCTGATAGACTTTGGAAAGCATAGCTTTTGCTTCATCAATTTTCTTATTTGCAACTAAAGCCCTTGTTTGTTTTAAGGTTTCTTTTAATTTATTTTTATAAATTACATTGTGAGCCTTCCTTCTTTTATTTTGTCTGATTGCTTTTTTAGCTGATTTTGTTATAGCCATAGTGATTGGAAATTCCAAATCACAAATTCCAAATCACAAAAATTTGTTTGTAATTTGGTGCTTGTAATTTGTTATTTTAGAATACGATAAATATACCATATTGCATTTTATTTTGCAAGTGATAAAATTAAATAATGAACGAAGATAATTTTCTGGAAAATTTGGTTGGCAAAATGGCAAAAGCTCTTGATAAAAAAGATCACGGAACTTTTTTTAGTTTAAAATCTATTTTTTCGTCATTAACTTTAAAAAACGAAGATATAAAAACTCCCCCACCGCAAATAGTAAGACTTGCAGATATCCAAAATTCAGGATATTTAAAAAATGCAATCAAAATTGATGAATATGCCAGAAGAATAAATCATAGATGGAGCAATTTGTCTAATGCAGAAAAATCAAAATATATAAGCAAAAAAGCCAAAACTTCTGATTCTAAAATTGTTTTTTGCGGAGAAAAATTTGCCAAAGATTTAGAAAAAAAGTTTTATAGTTTACAAAAAAAAGCAGATTTTGTGTCGCGTGATGCTTATTATGAATTAATGAATGCGGGCTATAAAGCAGAAAAGATTTCTATAAGAAAAAATAGCGTTTCTATACCTGTGCTGTGTAGTCAGGAAGCATTAGTTCTAAAATCTAAAGAAGATTTTGAAAGGTTCGTTTTGCAACATGAAAATAATTTTAAGTGGGACATTGAGCAAAGGATGAGAGCATAGCTATTGACATACTAATATAAAAGTGGTATAATTT
>CAINMG010000120.1 GCA_903850725.1 Candidatus Staskawiczbacteria bacterium | reverse complement strand
AGCGTACATTGCTGTTTTTATCTTTTACTTTTTCAATAAACGCAGGAATATGGTTTGTTTTTAATAATCCTGCAAATAACACTGCAATAAATTCAGAATTAAATTCTGAAAATAATCAAATAGCAGGAGAAGTAAAAGAAGAGCCAAAAGACCAACCTATAATTGAAGGTGAGGTTTCCAAGAACTACGAAACTCAAGGTATGAAAATAGAAACATTAAAGGAAGGTGCAGGTGAGGTTGCTAAAAGTGGTGACAAAGTTTCCGTGCATTATACAGGCACATTGGAAAATGGAACCAAGTTTGACTCAAGTGTAGGGAAAGAGCCATTTTCTTTTACATTAGGTCAGAATAGAGTAATACAAGGATGGGAAATTGGAGTTTTGGGAATGAAAATTGGCGAAAAAAGAAAACTAACAATACCTCCAGAATTAGGATACGGAGAACGCGGAGCTGGAGCAGTTATTCCACCAAATGCTGTATTGCTTTTTGATGTAGAATTATTAGGAATCAATGAATAAAATATATAACATCGCAATAATTGGTGGAGGACCAGCTGGGATAATGTCTGCAATTAGCGCTAGCCAAAATGGTGCTAGCGTTATTTTAATAGAAAAAAATCATAAAATAGGCACAAAACTTTTGCTAACTGGAGGTGGTAGATGCAATTTAACAAATATTAAAGCTTGTCCCAAAGATTATGGCAAAGAAGGAGACTTTTTGATTAAAAGTTTTTCTGAATTTGGAGCTCTAAAAACTATTGAATTTTTTAAAAAAAAGGGATTAAAAACTAAGGTTGAAGAAAATGGCAGAGTTTTCCCAATAACAGATAAAGCGCAAGATGTTGTAAATGTTTTGATGAATTGCTTAAAAGAAAATAAGGTTGAGGTTTTGTATAATTCTAGGGTTGCTGAATTTAATATAAAAAATAAAAAAATTGCCTCAATTATTTTAGAAAATGGTGATAGAATTACTGCTCAAAATTTTATAATTTGTACTGGTGGTAAAAGTTATGATGTAACTGGATCTACTGGAGATGGTTATGCTTTTGCAGAAAAACTTGGTCACAAAATTAAAAATCCAAAACCAGCTTTGGTGCCAATTAAGATTAAAGAAGATTGGGTTAAAAAATTACAAGGCATATCTTTAAAAAATATTCAACTAAGTATTTTTCAAAATAAAAAGAGGAAATTGAAACAAGCTGGTGAAGTTATATTTACGCATTTTGGTATTTCTGGACCACTAATAATTAATATAAGTAAAGATGTCGGGAATTTACTGGAAAAAGGTGATGTTAAAATTGCTTTAGATTTAAACCCAGATTTAACAATAGAAATTTTGGATAAAAAACTGCAAGATTATTTTCTTAAAAATCCAAATAAAATTATAAAAAATTGTTTATTAGATTTTGCACCCGAAAAACTATCTTTGGAAATTTGCAACTTGGCAAGCATTAGCCAAGAAAAAATAGCAAACAATATAACACGTCAAGAAAGGCAAAATTTAGTTAAGTTGTTAAAGGATCTTGAAATGACTGCTGTTGGGCTATTGGATTTTAATTTGGCCATGGTAACTTCTGGTGGAATTTTACTTAAAGAGATTGATGCAAAAATAATGGCCTCAAAATTAATTGATAATTTATATTTTGCTGGAGAAATAATTGATCTTTGCGGAGCAACTGGGGGATTTAATCTAGAGCTTTGTTGGAGCACAGGATATTTAGCTGGTAAAAGCTCAGCAGAAAAACTCATTTGACAAAATGAGTTTTTATTGCATAACTCTTGACAAGATTGAAATTAGTAGTAGCATTAATTATAGTACCCTGGGGCTGTAGTTCAAAAGGATAGAACACCCGGACAAAAAACACTTTCGCTCATTTAGGCTAGAGCAAATTCATAATTCATATAATCACTCCTGCTCTGCCTGGAAGTGCGTACCGGAAGGTTGTGGGTTCAACTCCCGTCGGCCCTGCTTAACTCGGATTAGCACAATATGTGGTCCGAGTTTTCTTTTACAAAAAATTTCAAAAGTGATATTGTTAAATAGTTGTTCTTTCCTAACTTTTGCAAAAAAGGTTGTATTATGGCTGAAACGATAAATGTACTGGCGCTGGTAAAAGATGATAATCGTTACATCTTTATATTTGACGATGATAATATAGATGAGATGCTAAGGCAATTTGGTCGATTCGCAGGTGATTCAAGCTTAAATTTCACATGGTATGACGCAGACTTGATGAGGGAAAAAGCAAGACAATTGATATCAAAGGTCAGCGTAATTATACCATTCACGGTTTTTTGGGCATCAGGTTACTATCCGTAGTCGTCAAACTCGATCTTTGGCCCAACTTGTTTGGGCTTTTCTTTTACATTTAAATTATCACTCTTGACACAGGACTGATAATTTTATATGATACAAATATGATATCACAAAGGCAAGAAAAACTATTGGATTATTTAATAAAAGAATATATAGATACTGCAGAGCCTGTAAGTTCTTTTGATTTGAAAAAGGTTGCAGATTTAGATGTGTCAGCTGCCACAGTAAGAAATGATTTGCAAATTTTATCTAGAGAAGGATATATAGAGCAACCTCATACTTCAGCTGGTCGGGTTCCAACGCAAAAAGCTTATAAATATTTTACTGAGAAATTTTGCCAGGATCCTGAAAAAGACTTTTCCGATTTTATATTTAACGAAATAAAACAAGCTAGAGAGCAAATAGAACAGGAAATAAGATTAACGCAAGAATTAACAAATTCATTAACTCAATTTTCAATAACTTTGAGTATAAAACATTCCAGTCAACTTTCAGAAAAAGATGAATTATTTGATATTTTAAATATTTTGGGAGGAGCAAAACCAGCTCATGATAAAAATATAGAAATTATAAAATCATTATTAAAAAAATTTGATATATAAAAATATGACAGATCAAAATTTAAACGACGAGCAAAAAAAAGAGTGCTGTGGTAATTGCCAAGATTGTGATTGTAAAAAAGATGATGCAAAGCCTCAAGATAAAGCTGATGAATATTTAAATAATTGGAAAAGAGAAAGAGCTGATTTTATAAATTACAAAAAAGATGAATTAGAAAGAACTTTGTCTTTGATAAAACATTCCACAGAAAAATTCGTAATAAAATTACTACCAATATTAGATAATGTTTATTTAGCGCAAGCTCATTTAAAAGATGATGGCTTGGCACAAATAGTAAAACAGTTTGAAGAATTCTTAAAAAAAGAGGGGATTGAGCCTATTGAAACTGAAGGTAAGCAATTTGATCCAACAACAATGGATATTCTAGAGGAAGTTGAATCTGATAATGCTAACCCTGATTTTGTCGCAGAAGAAGTCCAAAAAGGCTATATTATTAATGGTAAAGTCCTTCGTCCTGCTAAGGTTAAAATAGCAAAATAAAAATGAAAAAAGAAAATATTAAAGAAATAAAAAAAGGAGAAATTATTATTTACAAAATACTTGATAAAAAAATTCAAGTTAATGTTTCGTTAGATAAAGAAACAATTTGGCTTGATGCTCATCAAATAGCCAAGATTTTTGATGTAAATAGACCAGCGATTGTAAAACATATAAATAATATTTATAAAACAGCGGAATTAGAGCAAAATTCAACTTGTTCCATTTTGGAACAGGTTGCACGTGACGGCAGAATGAGAAAAATGAATATCTATAATCTAGATATGATTTTATCAGTTGGCTATCGCGTAAACTCAAAACAAGCTACACAATTTAGAATCTGGGCTACAAAAACATTAAAGGACCATTTGGTACAAGGTTTTACAATAAACGAAAAACGAATTTTAGAAGCTAAAGAAAAGTTTAAGGAATTGCAATCATCAATTTTGTTTTTGCAAGAAAAGGCAAAGCATGAGCTTTTGGCTGGGCAAGAGCAAGAAATTTTAAGTTTATTAGCTGATTATTCGAAAACTTTATCGTTACTAGAACAATATGATACAGAAAAAGTGGCTTTACAGAAAAATGGTAAAGGAAAATTTATCTTAGATTATGAAAATACTGTAAAAGTAATTAGCCAAATTAAAAATGATTTGGTGACTAAAAAGGAGGCTGGTGAATTTTTTGGTCAAGAAAACAGTGATAAAATTAAAGCAATTTTGGGAAATATCTTGCAAACTTTTGATAGAAAGGAACTTTACCCAAGCATTGAAGAAAAGGCTTCGCATTTACTTTACTTTATAATCAAAGACCACCCATTTGTTGATGGCAATAAAAGAATTGCATCTTTCTTGTTTGTGTATTACCTAGACAAAAATAATTATCTTTACAAAGACAATAACGAAAAGAAAATAAATGACAACGCGCTCACAGCACTGTCACTTTTGATTGCGGTTTCAGATAGAAATGAAAAAGACAAGCTCGTAAAAATTATCACAAATTTATTATCAAATTAAGCTTGTATTTTATTGTGCGACATACACCTACGCGTAGGTGCGTAGGGAATAAAGCCTGTCTGCCATCAAGTAGGGATCGGCTTGGTTGCCCTAGGGCAACCTAAATAAAGATAAAAAAAATACTATTCCAAGAAAAATTGGAATAGCTCATCCTAACATAGGTTAAGATAAAAATATGACAAACAAGATTTTTGGAGATAAAAAAATAAACATAAGAAGGATTTCAAAATCGGATTTAAAAAGATTGAAATTATTCCAGGAATATATAAATCTTTTAATTGAGGAAAAAGCAATGCTTTTGTTGAACAAAAAGCAGACATTACAAAACGAAAAAGATTTCATCGAAAAAACTCTTTTGTCACAAAAAAATAAAAGTGGAGTATGTATTATCGCTGAACATGACGGCAAGATTGTTGGCTTATCTGATGTAAAATTAAAACCATTAGCAAAAAATCACATTGGACTATTTGGTATTAGTGTGAGACAAGGATATCGCGGGATTGGTTTGGGAAAATATTTAATGTCTGAGGTTTTAAAGCTTGCGAAGAAAGAGTTGTTGGGTCTGAAAATTTTTGAGTTGGAAGTTTATAAAATCAATAAGCCCGCCAGAGTATTGTACAAAAAGATGGGGTTTAAAGATATAGCAAAAATACCAAGGGCAATTCAACACAAAGGTAAACTTGAAGCCGAATATTTAATGATGAAAGAGGTGAAATAAAAAAATAGTTTGTAAAGTGCTATTCTAAAAAAAGTTAGAATAGCTCATCCTAACATATGTTAGGATAAAAAATAATAATTATGGAAGAAGATATTAATAGTAATCAAAAAGAAGAACTTGAGAGAGTATTTTTCTGGTTTATATTTATAATAATAGTCTGTTTATTATTTTTTAATTTTGATGATTTAGAAATAATAATTTACCCAGTTTGCATTTTATGCTCTTTGCTTCTAGCCTCGATTATTTCTGGTAAGGTTGAAATTAGTTTTGGTAGTATATTTAAAATTAAAAAAGATATAGAAGAAGTAAAAAAAGA
Source organism: Candidatus Staskawiczbacteria bacterium (assembly GCA_903850725.1). GTDB lineage: Bacteria > Patescibacteriota > Minisyncoccia > Minisyncoccales > Staskawiczbacteraceae > XYB1-FULL-32-11. Next base: position 1,591 of record CAINMG010000120.1, on the reverse strand, counting down.
TATATCTGAATTAAAAATTTCAGTATCACAAAAAGTTGAGTCAAAAGTAAATAGTGATATAAATATAAATCTTGGCAAGTATTATTCACCTAAAAATGAAATGCTAGCACTACCAAAAGAATATACGGTTGAAACTGACACCGGAGAGCTTACAGAAGAAGAAAGAGAAGAGATTGTGGAACAGTGGTTAGAACAACAAAATAATTAAAAATTAATATAAAATATGACAAATTTAAAAGAAAATATAAAAAATATAAGAGGCTCAATTGTGGCTATTGGATTCAATCCAAGTGCTGATAAAGTTACAATTTTAGGAAGTGGGTTTTTAGCGCAAGGCAAAATTATTACTGTAGCTCATCTATTAAATAATTTAACAGAAGAGCAGGCCTTGGGGTTAAAAGCCAATGTAATGGTAGAACAAAAAGATAGAGATTTAGAAAAATATCAATGGTTTTCAATAAAATTGGTACCAGAAAAATATGATAGTAAAAATGATTTAGCAGTATTTGAATTTGTGGAAAAGCCACCGGTTATAAATGAATTAGAGCTAGGTGACTCTGAAACAATTGAAGTTGGACAAGATGTATATTTTATAGGATTTCCTTATGCATCACAATTAATTAATGATGGATTTGGTATAACATTGGTAACAAATAAAGGAATAGTTAGTAACATTAAAAGAGATGGAGTTGATGAAAAACACCCAAGAAATTGGTTTATAATTGATGCAATTTCAAATCCTGGTAATTCTGGATGCCCAGTAATTGATGTGGAAACAAGCAAAGTAATTGGAGTAATGAGTATTTCATTTCGCACAAAATCACAAGTTCAGCCAAATCTAGATATTAGAGAGCCAATGCATATTGCCGGAGCCAAACCAATAAATTTAGCAAAAAAATTATTACAATAAAAAAATGGCAAAAATAATTTTACAAAAAGCCATAATTGAAGATATTCCAAAATTGCTGGATATTGAAAATAAATTAGTTGGATTGAAAACCTATGTTGGTGAAACAACAAAAGAAGAATGGCTAGAAGAATTTGATAAAGGAGCAGTGATTTATTTAATTTTGAAAGATGGCGAGGTGGTGGGCGATGCTTCTTATGAAAGAAAGCCAGATGGCTCAATATATATAAGTGGCTTAGCAATTAATCCAGAATTTCAAGGACAAGGAATTGGTAGGGAAGTCATGAGCCAAATCATGGAAGAATTAAGAAATGAAAAAGTAATAAGTATTGTAACGCACCCAGAAAACACTCTAGCAATAAGAATTTATACATCACTTGGATTTGTTAGCGGTAGGCAAATTGAAAATTTTTATGGTGATGGTCAGCCAAGGATAGAATTAATAAGGAAAATGGAGTAGAAACTTTATTGTGCGACATACACCTACGCGTAGTCGCGTAGATGTGATTAGAAATTTTAAGCAGCTGTTCCAAGAAAAATTGGAATAGACAATCTATCAATCTATAGAATGATAGATTATATAATGATTAAACAATAAAAGAGAAAATAAAATTAATTGCACTTACCAATTCGTGCGAACTGGTAAGTAAAAAATTATGGACATATTTCAAATTTTAGTAATTT
>CAINMG010000119.1 GCA_903850725.1 Candidatus Staskawiczbacteria bacterium | reverse complement strand
TGGTTAATTGTTTTAAAAAGTAAAAGAGAAAAAATTGAGAAAAGCTTATCACAATTTAGAAAAAAGTAAGAACTTGATTTTTCGAGGCAGGTTTTGATTAAATGAAAATTTTACTCAAAACTTAGTTTCGTAATTCAAAGTTATTTGTTAAAGGGTCTTTTATCGGCACAAGAACGCTAACCCAAGTGCCCCATTCATCTATTGCTGGTTTTGTAATTATAGATGTTCCATCACTAAAAGGCTTTGCATATTCATTGCCAGTAATTATATATTCCATTCCGGCTGGTGCTAGATCTTTTGAACCTTCTGTTTCGGAATCAACCAAAAAATAAAGCTTATTATCACGCTGAGTGTAAAAATATATAAATCTTGCATCTGAATAATTTTTTTGTAATTCTACTAATCTATTTTTGATGCTTTTATATGCAATCGTGCCAACATCATCAGAAACTCCTTTTAATTGTTTAAGCATTTCTCCATCTAAAGCAATAGCAGAAACCTGAGCTTTTTGAAGTGCTTGGCTTGAAGCTATTAGTTGACTTTGCTTCCATGTGTACCAAGTATATATAAACCCAAAACCCAATAATATAATTATCAACAATAGCAGTATAATTTTTGACTTGTTTTTTATATTTAACATCATTAAAATATCTTATTAAAAATCTCCAACATTTTCCCAAGAAACTATATTTATTGCATTGAAACTATCTGTGGTTATTTTTATTTTTCTGGTGATATTGCCCACGGTTCCTGTCACTTGAATTATTCTATTATCTCCCCCATTATTTATTATATCATAATTACAAGCACTAGCACCAATCGAAGAATTTGATGAGCCAGTAAATAAGTTATTTTCTCTCATAGATTCCAAAGCCAATTCAGCACAAGCATTGGCAATTTGATCTGCTTGCATAGAATTTTTATCTCCAATACTTCCTCTAACAGACCAAAGCCCAGCAGTCCCAATATATAAAATCAACCCGGTCACAATTGACCCAATTATTATAACTATTAATAATGTTGAAAAACCTTTTTGTTTATTCATTATAAATCTTTTTAAATAATTTAAACATGTGTATAACTTTTTACGTTACAGATACCGGGTATCTGATACCGGGTTTCTGTTATTATCAATCAAAAATTGCTTTATCAGATGCCATCCATGTCCAAAATTTTCGAATTTTGCTGGATAAAATGTCTTTTACAAATTGTTCATAGGTATCTGAGTTTGGATATATTTCGCCTAACAATCCCTTATCTATTAAAATCGAACTTCTTTTTCCCATATATTCAAAGTGGCTACTCCATTTATAATTATTCACAAATTCCCAGACTCTGTCAAAATTTTCAATACCATTTTCTTTTAAATTTGGTTCGGCAAGTTGCGCTGGATTTATAACATTAATATAGGCCAACAAATAACAAAGCTGTTCATCGGTTTCAATGTGTTTTGCCTGAAATCTTCCCTGAAATAGACTTCCGGGCTTATCATTTTTTATTGTAAAATATTTACCATAGCTAACTCCCAGCCTATGCATAAATTCCACAGTTCCTCCTTCTTTAATTTCCTGAACCAAAAAATGAAAATGATTTGGCATTAAAACATCTGCGCAAATTCTAACAAGTGGATCGTAGGCAATATCTTTTTTATCAAGAAGTTTTTTTATATCTAAAAGAGTATACCCGCTTTTATTTCTATCTAAATCCCCCACACCCATAACCGAATTGCTAGCATTTGCCAAATACATTGCCTGCAAAAATCTATACCTATCCTTGTCTGTATGAAAAATTTCTTGCCTTGCATTGCCACGATTAAAGATGTGATAAAATTCTTCAGGGGTAAATTGTACTTTTCGTATAGGCATATATTTTTACAGATACCGGGTATCTGATACCGGGTTTCTGTAAGATTATTCATTAATCACAACGAATATCACCACTTGTATTATAATCAGTTTTTGATTTCCAAACCAAATAGACATTTTCGCCCTCCTTTAATTTATAGTCTTTAAGATGTTTTTCCCTTAATTCATACCACGGACTGCCAAATTGCTCATTTCCATCAAAAAAATGAACTCCGGCTGTAAAAAAATCATAGGGGTAAATTTTTTCCAATTCTTCTTTAGGCAATGTACTTGATCTAATTTGTCCGGCTAAAAACTCGCAATATGTTCCATCTGCCCAATTGCCAACTTCTGCAACTTCTGTAATCAATTCTGATTGATCTGGGTGGAATGATTTTATATTTTGCCGAAAATCATTTTGAAAAAGCATTAGGCGATAATTATTTAATGGTATTTTGTATGTCATATATATAGTAATTGAAGTAGCGAGCAGTAAAAATACTGAAATAATAGTGGCACCACATATAATTATTATTTTGTAAAACAATTTCATAGGTTTTATTTTAACCATTCTTTGGCTAAGTTATAAAATTCATTTGCTATTTGTAGGCCACGGATGTTTGGTTGAGGATTACTTTTGGGGTTGTCTTTATCTAACGAATATAATGTTGCGATAATCTCAGGTTTCTGGCTTAAATCAATAAATTTTTTCCACTCATCAGTAAAATAACGCATTCTAGCTCCTGCAAAAAATATACTATGTTTCGGTTCTTTTAAATAGCTGAATATTTGTTGGCAAGTTGCCATAATAATTTTTTCTTTAGATGAAAATTTATTTGGATCAGGGTTATAATAATCGGACAATATTAAATTACGTGCAGTTTCAGTTTTAACCTGAGCAATCCCACCAGAAGTATTCTTTCCTATAAAACTTCCTGCCAACAAGTCTGTGATTTCTTCAAATGGGGCAAGGCGAGCGATTTCGTCTATAAGTATGCCAGATAATAAATAGGGGTCTACATCAAATTTTTCAGATGCTGAAAATATTATATCTTTGTTTTTTGTAAGCTTCTTTTTCGCAGTTGTTTTTGCTACGCGAAGATGGCCTTCAATAATTATATAATTTTCTATTTCTTCTTGAAATATATTTTGTTGATATTTTTGCCAATAATTTTTAAAAGCCGGTATAGATAAAATTTTATTAAGATCACTTAATGAATAAAATAATTGGTAAGAAGAAATAGATATTTTATCTAATTTATCTATCGATGGAGTGCCTCTCGTTGAACGCAAATAAATATTACCCGAACGATTGACTGTGTAAATATTTCTTAGTAATCCATTTTGCGTTGCTAAAATTGCTTCTTTTAAAGAATAAACTTTTAAATTTTCGTCAACAAAAACTAAGCTTTTCTTTTTAGCGTCAGTGGCAATTAAAATAATTTTAACTATGTTTTTATTCATTATTTACATTACAGATACCGGGTATCTGATACCGGGTTTCTGCTTTAATTATCTAAGTGATGCTGTTCCATAAAAATTTATTGAATATTGTTGTTCGGGCAAAGTTTGCAGAGCAGTGTTACTTATTGTAAAACGAATTTGAATTACACCAGGAGTGTTAATTTTAGAAACATTGGTAAAACTCAAGTCTGTCACTTTTACTTTATTATTGGTTAAAGCTATGGCAGAATTTGCGCCTTCTGTAATATAAATTGCTTCTCCGCTCCCAGAAAATATTGTTGGGTTTACTAATGTATCTGACATATCAACACTTAAAGTCCCAGAAGATAAGCCTGTTCCAGGATAATTTATAGCTGTAGCATTTTTTACTGAATTAGTTAAAATTCTCATTAAGTCAGCTCCCTGGCCCTTTACCTCAAGCATTGTTTGAGTTTTCAATCGCGAAGTATTAATATTTAATGCAAAAGTTACCAAAGCTCCAATAAAAGCTGAAAATATTGCAATATAAACTATTGTTTCAATTAAAGAAAACCCCTTTTTAACTTGTATATTTTTAAAAAAATTCATCATAATTTATTGCGCTGGTTTTAAAACTACACCAAATGCGTGCTTAACTGTTGAACCCGTTGTCCCAATACTATCAATAACTCCAATCACTCCAGCAGAGGATATAAATTTACGATACCCAGCCCTTGAGAATCTTGATTGATTATTTCCATGATCATAGTCTTCTGTCCAGCCTCCACTTTGAGTTAAAGGGTTAGCAAACGTTCTTACAGTACTATCGTATCTACTTGGGAACATCAACACAGTTGAATTTGCATACGACGAGGTCACTGTACCTACTCTATAAGTTGTATTATTTGTAACATATTCAACATTTGAGAATTGATCTATTGGGTTTTGAGTATCAAAACATCCCCTATAAGCAGATATCGTAACTGCCAATCTTGAATTTGTAGAAAGTCCAAAAGTATAATTTACTGGCTCGCTAGCTCCAGCTACTTTGTAGTATAGCGCCTGATTATAACTATTATATTTATGTCTGCCTAATTGAATCCACCCAGCAGGAATTACAGCCAACCTATCTGGAGAATTAAAATGCATAATATGGGCAAACATTATATCTCCAGTTGTAACTCCAGTTGGTTTTGATACAATAGCTGAGCTAACATTATTACCATCGTATACAGTTGGTGTGCCAACAAGAGTTGAGGCTTGAGTACAAGCACTTGTAGTAGTAAATGTGGAATTTGCAGTATAACCTGTGCCAGTTGTATTTGTGGCATATCCACGGTAATTATATAAAGTGCTGGAAGTTAACGAAGAAGCTGAAACTGTAAATATACCTGGAATTGTTTGCGCCAAAGCTCCTGACACGCAAGTAGCTCCATTTATTAAACTTGGATTTGAAACTGAGCTGCTATAGCAAACTCCTCGTGCTGAGATTGTAGCTGGAATTCCAAGCGACTGAACTGTGGCCCCCAAAGTTGCAGATGTAGAAGCAATTGATGTAGAAGTTGGAGTGTCCACAGAAGGAATAACATTACAAGCAGTTGTGGTAAATGTAACATTTGAACCATAAGCTGTGCCAACTGAATTTGTAGCATAAGCTCTAGCAAAATAACCAGTATTACAAGTGAGCGGAGTTAAACTGCTTGTAAAAGATCCTGTTCCTGTGCCATCTGAAGTTTTGGTAGAAAGTGCAATTGTTGGATTTGTATTTGTGTCCCAAACAACTCCACGAGCTGTCACGCTAGCTCCGCCATCAGAAGAAATATTTCCTCCACTTGAAGCTGAAGTTTGAGCTATACTCGAAGCTGATGTAGTAGTAATCGTTGGAGTATCAAGAGTTGTGAATGTTCCATCTATAGAATAAGCTGTACCCTTAGCATTGGTTGCGTAACCTCTATAATAATATAAAGTTCCAACACTCAAACTTGAAATTGATTGAGTAAATATTCCGGTTATTGCGGAACCCTCAGGAGTACAGTTTGTGATTGGATTTGCTGTTGTTGCGTAGCAAACTCCACGAGCAGAAATAATAGCTGGCAAACCAAGATTTGTGACATTTGCCCCTAAAACTGCAGAAGTTGAGGCAATTGACGCAGATGTTGGGCTAGTAACTGTTGGAATATATCTTTGCTCATTAGTAATTGTGCAAATTTTTGATGTTCCACCCAAAAGCGAAATAGCGCCGCCAGAATTACAATCTCCAGAAAATGTTTGCACATAATCAAGATCAGTTGTTTCGGAAACAGTATAAGTGCCAGAATTAATACCCGTAGAAACGCCTAAAGAAACTTCTGTAGCCCCCACTTTATATGGAGCAAAAGTTGAAACTGTAGCAGAGCCTCCGTGATTTATAACTGTTTTATTTACTGTCACATAAGCTAAATTTTCTTCATTTGAAATTGCGCAAGTTTTGCTATCTCCAGAATTTAAAATTACCACTCCAGAAGAATCACAATCACCAGAAAAACTTTGTGTGTAATTTGGTGTGTTGGTTTCTGTAATTGTGTGAGATCCAGAATTTACTACATTTGCTACTCCCAAATTCACATTACTTGTATCAATTTTAAACGGAGCAAAATCAGAAGCTACAGCAGAGCCTCCATGATTTATAACATTTTTTGTAACTGTAAGATAAGACCTTTTTTCTTCATTGGTAATCGTGCAAACTTTTGTAGAACCTGCAGTTAAAGTAACATTTCCTAAAGAATCACAATCTCCGCTAAAAGATGAATCATAATCTGCATCAGCAGTTTCAGAAACTGTATGATTTCCAGAATCAAAAGTATTGGTTTCTCCTGAAACAACTGGCGAGGCATCAACAAATAAAGCAAAATCCCCTGCAACTTTACTTTGTCCATGATTTATAACTGTTTTGTTTACCGTCAGTTGTGATGGCTTTTCCTCATTGGTAATTGTGCAAACCTTAGCATCTCCTGTATTTATTGTAACAACTCCAGATGAATTGCAATCTCCAGAAAATGTTGTTGTATAATTTGAATTTGTATTTTCAGCTACAGTATAGATATTTGGGTCTAAATTTGTAGCTACACCTAATGTCATAGGAGTCACAACAATTTCTGGGGCTGGAGGGTCGCCTTGTATTACAGTAGATGTTACCGTATATGGAGCAAAATCACTAGCTATTTTTACATCACCATGATTTATAACATTTTTTAAGATTGTTAGCCCGCCCCCAAGATTTACCTTTTGCCAATCAGTTAAATAAGTGCTAATTGCAACAGAATTTGTAGGCGAATTTTCATCTGCCCAAGAAACCAAAACATCAATTTTCTTCTGATTTAAATTTATTGTAGAAATTGTTATCTGCCTTGTAAAAATATCTGTAACATCAGAAGAGCCACTTAAAACATATTGATTACTTAAGACATTAACTCCGTAAGTTCCATCAATTAAATTACTAAAATCTTCATCTCTAATATTTCTAGATGCTTCTACAGCCTCTTCGGCTAAGTATGTGGCTCTCTCTTTATTTACTGCATTTCTTGTTTGTTTCCAAAAACCAAAAGTAAGCCCAGAAACTGCAACTAAAAAAATCAAAAAAACTGCTACAGCTACAATAATCTCCACCAGAGAGAATCCAGTATTAAAATTTTTAATTATTTTAATCATAAATTTAAGAGATAAATTTGCGTTATCTCCTCCTGACTTAATGCCCTATCCCAAAGATTTACCTCATCAATAATTCCATTAAACCATCTAGCATTTAGCGAACTAGACCCAATTTTACAAGGAAAAGTGGATGCAGGTATTATTCCTGACCTTGTTCCAGCTTGTTCCAAGTTTCCATTTACGTAAATTTTTATAAGATTACCGTCCCATGTGCCGACTAAATGATACCAAACATCTATAATTGGAGAAGTAGAGCTTGTTACATATGTACCACCAGTGTTTGTCTTTATTCCAAATTCAAATTTTGAATTTGTAGCATTATGCTGTAAACGATATTGACTATCACCATTTTTATTAACTATAGTTGCATAAGCCATTCCACTGTTTGGGTCTATATTCCATTTAATCCAAGCTGAAACACTCATACTAGTAGTAAAATTCAAATTTACTGAATTATTTATCGAAACATTATTTGAAGATCCATTAAAACTTAAAGCATTTCCAGTTTTTCCAGCAACCCAAGACGGAGAAATAGTAGGACAATTATTTCCTAATATGCCAACATTTGTTCCGTACAAATCATTTGCCACACACCCACTACCTTCATCAAAAGACCATTTGCTCATTGGATAATCAACAACTGAACAAGAAGTATTTAAATATGTTCCAGAAAAAGTTCCATTATTACAAATTCTAGTTTCAGAAACACAGTTAACTGGATAAACAACTGAAGAATTTTCATAAGCAGTATTAGAATAGCCACTAGAAACATCTCCCCAAGGAGTTCCTGTACATCCAGTAGATAATGTAATAACTTCACTATAGCTAATAGCACCGTAAGAATTAACCGTTAATTTTTGCTCTTCGTAATTATTTGAAATACTGATATCCCCTATATCAAATGTTTTACCAGAAACCTTTTCAAAAACAACTTCTGTCAGTCCAGAAACAATAATTCCTCCAGAAAATTCAACAGTTTGATCTTTTGCCATATCACGAGTTGCATAAGAGTCTCCAGAAAAAACTACGGCCTGTGAACTAGAAATATAAACCCCCCATTTTGTATCTCCTTGCACTTGCTGTGCATTTGATTTTGCATGACGCAAGGATTCTACAACATTATATGTATTAATTTCTAAATTACTTTTTGATTGAAAACTAAAAAAGGCTTGCTCACCTAAGCCTGCAAATATAATAAAAATAGCTATAACAATAACTAATTCTAAAACAGTAAACCCAGAACTATTTTTATCTTTTAAATGAATAAAATTATTAACCATATTATTGCAAATTCACCTCTTTTAAAAAATTACATTAAAAATGGTACTGGGCAAAATCTTCATTTAATTTATATTTGGTTTGGTAATTCATAAATTGGGGTAATTACAGCAGATAAAACAAATCCAACAACCAATCCAACAAATACAAGCACTATTGGCTCTAAAACAGTAGCTAAATCTCGCGACATTGCTTCTGTTTTTTCCTCAAAAATTACACCAATCCTTATTAAAGTTTCGGGTAAATGTCCTGATTTTTCAGAAGCAATTATTAATTGTTGAATGTGTCCTGGTATATACCTATCCGAGTGTTTAAAGGAAGCAAAAGATGACTTAAATGTTTCTCCCTTATTAATACTTTCCTGTAAATATGAATAAAATTTTCTATAAGCTCTATAATCAGACCCTTGTTTTATTGACTCTAAAGATTCGTCAATTAAAAAACCAGATTGTAATAATGCCCCAAAAATATAACCAAACCTACCAATTTCTACACCTTTTACCAATTCCCTTACCCCAGGTATCATAAAAAGAATATAATCCCCAATAAATTTAGTTTTTTTATTGACAAACAAAAAATAAATTAAAATCCCAGCCAAAACAATCAAGGATGGAACCGCAACTAATCCATAATTTTTGAAAAGATCACTAATAAAAAGCAGAACTCTGGTAGCTAAAGGCAAAGATGCCACTGGTTGGTTAAAAACAGAAACGATTTTTGGTAAAACAAACCATGAGATCCAAAGACCAACTGTAAATGCCAAAAACAAAACAATTCCAGGATACAAAAGTGCTGACTTGATTCTTGATTTAAAAACTTTTTCTTTGTGAAGTTGCAAGGTTACTAAATTCAAATGTTCTGGCAAGCGACCTGATTCTTCTCCTGATTTAATAATAGAAATAACTCTTTGAGGGAATAATTTAGTCTCTTCGAAAGCCTCCCACAAAGGCAGTCCTGCACTTACTGATTCCTCAACATATTTTACAATTCTTTTCATTTTCCAGCTCTTTAAAGTTGAAAGCATCGCTTCCAGTGCCGAAGAGATCCCCATTCCAGAAGAAATTAATAAAGCTAAATTCTCAATAAAAAAATCTTTTTCATTTCCAAAACCAATACTAACATATGGCCAATCTGGCCTATACTCAAAAACTGGCCTTGTAAAACCTTCTTTTTGATATGACCTTCTAACTTTTATTTCTTGCATAAATTTGCTATTAAATTATAATAATTAAAACTATAAAGTAGCTGAAAAAGATAATGATTTTATATAATTTTCCATAAATTGCCAATCTGGTTCATTATTTTTTGATGGTAACTTTATTTTTATTTGTTCCATTCTATCTTGACTGCATTTTCTACCATAATTATAACGATATTGTTCTAGATTTAAAATTGTTATTAAAAACATTGCTATATATTTATTCATATTAAATTTTGGCATAAGTTTTTCAACGTGGTCGCTTGCTGAAAATTTTTCTGGTTGATAAGAACAATAGCCTAAAACTGCACTGTCAATAGTTAAAATATTTTCTTCTTCTGTATAAAAGTTATAGAATCCTGCCACACCATTGTTGGTTGCCTGCGTCGTAACAAAAGGATACTTCCCAATTCCATATTCCTCTAGCTCTGATAATGGAGTTGTTTTACTTCCAGTTATCTTAAATAAATTATTTAATGTAAAGAATTTCCAATCTTTAATGTTTAAATCAATAATCTTATTTAGTATTTTTTCTTTTTTTAATGTGTTTATTTTTTTTAAATCAATATTTTTATATTCATCAGAAATTTTATCTGGCACTAAAATGTCTTTCAATGTCTTGTTAACCTGCCTACCGTAACTATATTTGTATTTATTTTTTGTTAAACAAAATGCATAAAACAACATTTCTAATTCTGTCATTTTTTCTTTTGGAATAAGAATATAGATATCTCTTCCACTATAATAAATTTCTTTCTGATAAAAAGAGGACAAAACAGACCCCCCACCAGCCACAGATATAGTGCGGCTAGGATTTGGCACAACATCATTTAATTTAAAAACAAAAGCAGATATGCCATTATTATATTCTGTTCTTGATATAAAATTTATAGAATTAAGATCTATTTTTGTGCATTGTTCTAAATTAACAAGCTCTAGGTTGGTCCCGTATCTTATATCAAATAATTTATTAATTGGTATCAGTTTCATTATTTTTTAAATATAATTCACTAAATAATACATATTCCTTAATTGATTTTAAGAAATCTTGTTTTGATAATTTATTATAATCTGTTTTCATATATGCTTCAGCACACCACTCATCATCTGCAGAAATAACTCTGTTCACGCTAAACCCATCCTTACTTTTTCTATTTATAAAATAAGAAATCCATTTTTCTTCTATTTTTTCCCATTTTCCATAAACATCAATCCTGCCTTTAGTTTTCCTTTTTTCGAACCCATCATCTTTGTAATATCCAAAATATGTTTCCTTATTTTTTGGATGTGGCTTGTGCGCTGTAAAAACCATTATACACGACACAACTCCGACATCTGAATTAAAAAATAATTCGCTTGGCATCGATAAAACAGCTTCTAATGTATGTTTCTCTAATAATTGTTTTTTATATTCATAAACCTTTCCCGTTTGCGCTAAAGCACTTTGCATTGGCACAATAGCAACGCAAGTTCCACCATCGACTAAACATTCTAAATTATTTAACACAAATTCTAATTCATCAATATCATTCTTTTTATCTGATTTATAAGGTGGGTTTAATAAGCCAACTGTAGGTTTTTTAGATTTTACTTCCTCAATTATTTCTTTATCAAAACAGTTTCCGTTTATTATATTTGTTTTCCCATCTTGATGAATATACATATTAGAAACTGCAAGTGCAAAAATATGAGCCTGATATTCTGCTCCAATAAGTTGCCTTGCTTTTATATTTTTGATTATTTCCTCGTCTCCTTTTGCGTCAGCAACCATCTTTTTCATAGCAGAAATTAAAAATCCACCAGTCCCAGTGCAATTATCGTAAGCAATTGTATTTTTGTTAACTTGCGCTAACTCCGAAAAAAATTCTGTAATATGAGGGGGTGTTAGAACAATTCCCAAACCTTTATCACTATTTGCATATCTTAAAAACTCAATATAAAGTTGCCCTAAAACATCAAAATATTCGTGGCTTTTCATAAAAGAATTTATATTTTCATCAATTTCATCGATAAGACCCTTTAAAACATTTTCTTTAGTTGATAAGGACATATCTGTTTTAATAAAACTAAACTGCACATTGAGGTTTTCAAGTTTTTTACCTCTTATATTGGCACTTTCCAGTTCATCGGATACTGTTTTCACTAAGGCATCTGCTAAATTTTGGGGCGTTTTTTGTGATTTATAAGAAGTTTTAAATGCTGAATTTTCCAGTGCAATCAAAATACAACTTATTAACAAACTTCGTTGGCTTTCAAGTATTTTATTTAAATGCAATTCATCATTTAAATGTTTTGTAAAATCTAATAAAGCATTATAGTCTTGTCTAACTTTTTGTGGGCTTTTAATATATTCGTCTAAATAATTTTGTGGTTCTAACAACTTATCACTAAAAATTAATTCTGCTTTTTTTTCATTTTTAAGTTGTAAAAAATGAGAAATTCTTAAATGTTTTATATCTTCACCACTGATAGCAATTGATAATACATCAAATTCCTTAGACAAATAAGAGGCATAAAGCAATGCTCCATCAACGGCATATTCAGAGAATTTATCTCTACTCCCACTTTCGTGCTTTAGAATATTTGCCTTGCATTCAACAACAATTAAAAAATTTGGATTATTTTTAAAGGTAATTAAAAACTCTGGCCTTCCAACGCCATCACCTCTTTTTGAAGCACCTTGTAAAAGTTTATTTATTTTTGAGCTAGAAGATGATTGCTCCTCTATTATCAAAAAATCTTTAAATTTTTCAAAATGAGAGCGAACAATATTTTCTGTTTTTCTTTCGTTTGCCATACTTAATAACTAAATTTAATTTTAATTTTTATGGAGCAACAACCCTGAGTAATTCCTCAAGACTTGTTGTCCCATTTTTTACTTTTTCGACTCCATCTTCAAGCATTGTTCTAAACCCTTGCTTTTTTGCAAGCTCAACAATATCTTTTGATGATGGACGTTTTACTATTAAATCCTGCATTTCTGGAGTCATTGTCAAAAACTCAAATACTCCGGTTCTTCCTTTAAACCCAGTATTTGCGCATGAAGAACAACCCTTTCCTTTATACAAAGTATAAGACTTATCTGTAAAAAAATTACTTAACGCTGGTTCAATTTTACTTATTTCTCCTTTAGCAACAATATAACTAACCCTGCAACTATCACATATTTTCCTAACAAGTCTTTGAGCAATCACCAATTCCAAGGTAGAACTAAGCAAAAATGGCTCAATTCCAATATCTAAAAATCGCGGGATAGCACCAGCCACATTATTTGCATGGAAAGTGGAAAATAATAAATGTCCTGTGAGGGTTGCATTAACCGCAATATCTGCTGTTTCCTCATCCCTTATCTCTCCAACTAAAATTATATTTGGATCTTGCCTTAAAATAGACCTTAATCCCCTAGCAAAGGTTAAGTTAGTTTGCGAGTTTGCTTGTATTTGGTTTATCCCATCAATTTTATATTCTACAGGGTCTTCAATTGTAGTTATATTTATTTCTGGTGTATTTATCTTTTTAAGCAAGGTGTATAGTGTTGTGGTTTTGCCAGACCCAGTAGGACCAATAACCAAGATCATTCCAAAAGATTTTTTGGAGCTTTTTATAATTTGCTCTTGCATATCTTGGGACATTCCAACATCTGACAAGCTTAAATCTTTTACATAAGAAGATAAAATCCTAATTGCAATTTTCTCTCCATTTAAAGTTGGAACAATTGAAACACGCATATCAATAGGATTTGTTTTATTTTTTTCTTGAAATCTAATAGCTCCATCTTGAGGATTAAAATGCTCATCAATTCTCAATTTTGCTTGAACTTTTACTCTATTTAAAATAGTTTCGTAATATTCTTTGGCTATCCTACCTGCTTCTTGCAAAACTCCATCAATTCTAAATCTAATTATTATTTCTTTTTCTAAGGGATCAAAATGTATATCAGAAGCTTTAAATCCCAAAGCATCTGCAATTATTTCATCTATAATTTCTGGAGCAACTCTTTTCTTGTCAGCAATTATTTTGCCAAATCTTGTATCTAAAGTTTTTTTATAAAATAAAAGCAAAGCATCAATATCTTCGCTAAGCGAAAAACCAATAGCAATTTTTTTATCTGGGAAAATTTTTACAATTTCTTCTATCAAACCATTTGCTTCTGGATCATCAGTAGCCACAACAACTTCTGTTTTTGTTTCTTTAAATAAAATAACTCTAAATTTTCTAGCAAATTCTTCTGGAATTTTCAAAACCAAATCTTTTTCTGGAATATTGGTATTTAAATCTAAATATGCAACTTTAAAATATTCAGCAGATGCTTGTCCGATTAAATCTGCAGTTAAAAGGCCTTGATTTATAAAATAGTCCAAAAAATCACCTTTATTTTTCTCTACAAAAGACTGGGCTTTTTTTACATCTTCAACGCCAATATAGCTACCTTGCAATAAAATCTCTTTTATTTTTGTTTGATCAATTTTCATTTAAACAAACCTTTGAAAATCTACAAAACAATAAAAAATATTATGAATATTGCAAAATAGATTTTCTAAGTTATTTTAAAATACTTTTTAATTTTTAAAACTATATCAGATACTGGCGTATCTGATTTTATAAAAAAATCAACAGCTCCCAAGGCTTTGGCCTTGCTTATATCTTCTGGTTGCGAAAGATTAGAGGCAATAAAAACAGGGGTTTTAATGTTTTTCTCTTTTAATTTTTCTAGTACTTCAAACCCGCCAATTTCTGGCATCATCAAATCTAAAATAAGCAAATCAAAATTAGCAACATCTAAAATTTCCAACGCATCTTTGCCATTAGAAGAGACTTTTACATCAAATCCCTCATGTGATAATTTTAAACTCAAAGCATTGGCAATTGATCTTTCATCTTCTGCTATTAATATTTTTATTTTTTTATTTACCATAATAATCCAGCAATTTTATATCCTATTATTAAACTGCTAATTTAAAATCATTTTCAATTAAATAATTATACCACAAATAAAATATGCAACAAAGTTTTCCACAGCCCTACTTTTATTATTTATTTCTTTTATTCTTTATCTCTTTCTTGCTTCTTCTTGAAGCATTAACATTAACTGTTGTATTAGTTCTTGTATTTTGGCTTTGATTTGAATTATCAATTGTTCTCTAGTTATTTGTTGTGTTGGTACTGATACCCGTGCTAATACTTGCGCGTTGTTACCTCCTATTCTTGTGGTGTCTATGGTACTTGCGCTTGGTAGAGTAGTACTCCAAAGCAAAGTAAAGTCATCGGTTGTGGAGTTGCCTGCGTTGTCGGTGGCTGTCAGACTGATTACATATGTTCCATCAGTTGGGCTCCAGATGGTGGTGCTTGATTGTGTGGCTTGACCAAAAGTAATTGATCCCGGACCTGAGACTTTTTGCCAGAGATAGGTTGCAATTCCCGAACCTGCTTGCCCTGAGCCTGTCGAAGGGTCTGCTCCGATGTCTGGATCTGTGACTGTTCCCGCTTGAGTGAACTGCACGCTTTGGCCGGTGGTGGAACCTGTGCTGTAATTATCTCCTGCGTTTACTTGTGGAGATGTGGTGTCTATCTTGATGGTTTTGCTTTGTGTGGTTTCTATGTTTGGGACTTGGTCTTGTGAGAAGTAGCGCACGAAACTTGTGCCTGCGGTGCTGATGGTAAATGGAGTTGTGTAGCTTGTGCCTGTTATTGATGGATCACAAGTGTTGGTTGTGTCTATGCAGTATTTAGGATAGCTTGAGTCGCAACCAGTTCCACCTGTGTTGTCGGTGCAGGTTAGAGTGACTGTGACATTGTTGTTTGTCCAAGTGTTGAATGTGTAGGTGGCTTGCCCTGAGACCGCAGTCGAATGGGTTGTTGGATATGTAAAATCCCAACCTGTGTTGCTTCCTTGGTTTGTGGAGTGTACTCCTGGGTTCCAGGTTGCTCCGCCTTGGGCTGTGCTGTAACTGACATTGAGGTAATCACAAACTACTTGGCCTGATGATTTGGAGAGAATGGCTGGAGTGGTATTTGAGCTGGCTAGGGTGATAATGTAAGGTGGTCTGCGTAAACTAGACAGCAAAAGTGGAAAAGATAGATGGTTTTTCAGAGTACAAATTTTAATAATTTTTTATGATTTTTTTAAAAAACTAACTATTTAAATGACTTTT
>CAINMG010000118.1 GCA_903850725.1 Candidatus Staskawiczbacteria bacterium | reverse complement strand
AATATTAATATTATATTTTACAATAATTTCGCTCATTAAACTAGAAAGTCCACCAATTTCCCTGTGCTCCTCTACCACAAACAAGTATTTTTTATTCTTTAATCGCTCTAAAATATTTTTTTGATTAACTGGTTTTAATGTATGTAAACTGACTAGTTCAAAAACATAACCGTTTTCTTTTAATTTTTTTGTAACATTTATTGCATCCTCAAGACAGGATCCAGTAGCTATAATTATCCCATCATTTCCTTTTGAAATAATATTGGGCAGTGAAATTTTTATTTTTGTTTTATTATTATTTAAAACATTCTCAGACTTATCCAACCTAATATAAGTTGGTTTTTTATTTTTATAAGATTCTTTAATTAGCTTTTCAGCCTCAACCAAATCTGCTGGGGATAAGATAACTATATTTGGCAAGGGCCGAAGAATTGCGATGTCTTCTATTGCATGATGCGTAGAGCCAAAAACACCATAAGAAAAACCAGCCCCAATGCCAATTATTTTAACATTTAAATTTTGATAGCAAATATCATTTCTAATTTGCTCAAAACACCTCATAGTAATAAACGGAACAATTGAATATATATAAGGTTTTTTACCACTTAAAGCTAGGCCAGCTGCAATTCCTGCCATATTTTGCTCGGCAACTCCGCAATCAATAAACCTTTCAGGAAATTCTTTGGCAAAGTCTTCAAAAGCCGAGAATCCAAGATCACCAGTTAAAAGACATATGTCTTTATCTTTTCTAGCTAGATCTATTAAAGTTTTAATGAATATTTTTTTCATCTTTTATTTCTTTATTTGCCAAATTATATTGTTCCTTATTTGGAGATTTATAATGCCACATAAGCTGATTTTCCATAAAAGATACTCCCTTACCCTTAACTGTATGTGCAATTATTACGGTTGGTTTATTTTTCTGAAAAGATTTTGATAAAAATAATTCTTCCATTTTTATAAAATTATGCCCGTCTATTTCCTGGACATGCCAACCAAATGATGCCCATTTGTCTTTTAATGGCTCTAAATTCAAAATTTCGTTAGTTTTTCCAAGAGCCTGAAATTTATTATAATCAATAATAACTATTAAATTATCTAATTTATGATGACTGGCAAATAAAGCTGCCTCCCAAGTTGAACCTTCATCACATTCTCCATCAGATATTAATACAAATACCCGATAATTTTTTTTATTCATTTTTCCTGATAGAGCGACGCCAACTCCCATTGGTAAACCATGTCCCAAAGACCCTGTTGAAACCTCAACCCCACAAACTGAATCTTTTGTACCATGGCCAGGTAAATTACTTTCATTTTTACAATATTTTTTTAAAATTTCCTTATTAAAAAATCCCCTAAGAGCCAATACTGCATACAATGCAGTAATTGCATGGCTCTTGCTTAAAATAAACCTGTCTCGATTTTCATCTAAAAAGTTTTTAGGATTAATACGCAAAATTTTAAAATAAAGAACAACTAAAATATCAATACAAGAAAAAGCAGAACCAATATGAGATTCCTGTGATAAAAAATGCATATTTAATATTTCTAGTCTTGCTTTTTTTGCTATTTCTTTATAATTAATTATTTTCATAAAATTCTAAATTTTCCTTGAACCATTCAATATTTTTTAAAAGACCTTGCTCTAAACTATAAGCAGGTTTCCATTTTAATATTTTCTTTGATTTTGAAATATCAGAAACCCAATTTTTAGGCTCTGTTTGCACTTTTTTCATCCCCCCATAAACTGGTTTTATCTTTGATCCTGTATTCTTTTTTGCAATACTCACTACATCTTTAATTTTTGTTTGTTTTCCTGAGCCTAAATTAAAGATTTGTCCCTTTATATTTTTAATATTTTTAATTACATGCAAGTATCCGTTCATCAAATCTTCTATAAAAATAAAATCTCTTACAGAATTTGGTCTTGTTAGTTTTAGCTCAGAGCCAGTCAAGCAAGACTTCAAAATTGTCGGGATAAGCCTTTCTTTTTCTTCAAAATAACCATAAACAGCAAAAGGTCTTATTGTAACTACTGGAAAATTGAAATTTTTTGCCATCATCTGACAATAATAAGTACTAGCTGTTTTTGTTATAGCATAAAGATTATCTGGCTCCAAAACATCAATTTCTTTCATTGGCTTCTGTTTTATTCCATATTCAGAATTTGTTCCTGTATTTATAAAACATTCAACGCCTACTTTTTGACAGGCGTTTATCAAATTTATTGTTGCTTTTAAATTTGTATCTATTGTTAAATTTATATCTTGTTGACTACCTTGATATGCGCCATAAGTTGCAAAATGTAAAACAATATCTGGTTTTATTTCTAGAATAATTTTTCCTAATTCATCGTAGTCTAATAAATTTGGCGAGTACATATTTATTTTGTCTAAAATTTTGTTAATCCGCCACAAATTTGCTTCTTTTCTTTCAAAAACAAAAACCTTATATCCCAATTCTAAAAATTTGTAAACAAAATTTGCCCCAATAAACCCTGCACCACCTGTTATTAAAACTTTTTTATTTTTTTTCATTTATAAAATAATTTTTAAACCAATCGTGGGTTTCTTGGATTCCTTTTTCAATTGAAGTTTCAGGCTTCCAACCTAAAATATCTTTTGCTTTCGACCAATCAAGATATTGAGCTGGAATTTCATTTTTGGTAATATTCAAAACTTTATAATTTATTTTTTTACCCAAAGCACTTTCTGATTTTTTAATCACATCTAAGACATTTAATATATTCTCCGATCCAAAATTAAAAGCCTCTCCAAAATTTGCATTATGGCTTGATAATTTTATGCAACCTGAAACAATGTCTTTTATATAAGTATATTCTCTAATCATTTTGCCGTCACTTCTTATCTGAAGTTCTTTATTTTTTATTACAGCCTCAATAATATCTGGAATAATTCTAGAGAAATTAGCATCACCAGGGCCATAAACATTTGAAAACCTAGTTATTTTAATTGGTAATCCATAAGTTGTAAAATAAGTTTTTGCTATCAAATCTGCTGCTGATTTTGACACATCATAAGGATGATCTCCTTGTAATGGATGATTTTCTTTATATGGCAACTCCTTGGCTTTTCCATAAGCTTTATCTGAAGACACAACAACTATTGATTCAATACCTTTTTGTTTCCTGCAAGCCTCAAGAACATTTACAGTTCCCATAACATTTACTTCTATTACCTCATAAGGATTTTTGTAAGCATCTTGGACAAGAGGGCGAGCAGCTAAGTGGTAAACAATTTGCGGTTTTTCTTTTTTAAAAATTTCTGCGATTTTTTTACTTCTTACATCTGCTTTGTAAAATGTAATATTAGCTTGCCCTGAGCCGTTTCGAAGGGTTAAATTATCTTTTTTTCCAGATGACAAATCATCAACAACAATCACTTTGTTGTTTTGACTGGCCAATTCATTGGCCAAATTACTCCCAATAAATCCTGCTCCACCTGTAATTAAAATTTTCTTTTGTTTTAATCGTTCCATATTTTCCATTTTGGGTCTTTTAACCACAATTTATTTAAGTCAACAAAATCTTTATACGTATCCATACAGTGCCAATCTCCCTCATGTTTATAAATGGCTAATTGTTTTTGAGGAATTAATTTTGCGAAAGACTCCTCTATCATTTCTCCAGGTTCTATATAATTAAAAAATTCTTTATTAAAAATCATAAATCCACCATTAGTGTAATCGTAAAGCATTGGTTTTTGAGCAAATTCTGTAACCATGCTGTTATCATCAGAATTTACCAACCCCCACCTTGATGTTGGGTGAACCCCAGTAATAGTAGCTATTTTGCCGTGACTTTTATGAAACTCCACTAATTTGCTTATATCAATATCAGAAACTCCGTCTCCATAAGTAACCATAAACATATCTTCTGTAATGTATTTTTTGAGCATCAAAACTCTTTCTCCGTGAGGAGTTTCAAAACCTGTCTCAGCAAAAATAATATTAAAATCATCTTGCTTTTGATTATCTTCAAAAAAATTAGAGACTTTACCTTCGCTAGTTTTAAGCGCAAAATCGCAAGAATAGTGTCTTTGCTTTAAAAAATAGTCTTTAATATAACTTCCTTTATAACCCAATGCCAAAACAAAATCCTTATAGCCGTAATGGTTATAAATTTTCATAATATGCCACAAAATAGGCTTCCCGCCAACTTCTACCATTGGCTTGGGTTTAAATTCTGTTTCCTCTTTTAATCTTGTTCCAGATCCGCCACAAAGTATTATTGTTTTCATAATATTAATTTAAATCTAAAAATTGTTTTTGAATTTTTGCTTTCCAAAAACTGCTTCTAGATATTATTTCATAAAATTTCTCCATACTTTTACCGTTTCCAAAATTACTGCTTTTTTTAATTTTATTTTCTTTTATTTCTCCAATTGCATTAAGGATTTCTTTTGTGTCAGCTTTAATATTTATTATATCTTTATTTTTAGTTCTATTTTGTTGCCTGGTCCCAATATTTATTGCAGAAACTCCAAAAAATTCAGCCTCTCTTATCCCACTGCTGGAATTGCCAATAATAAATTCTGCGTTTTTTAATAATGACAAAAAATATTCAAACCTAAGTGATGGAAAAATTTTTATTTGTTTTTTATTTTTTAACTTTTTATATTCTGACAAAATAATATCATTCCCCAAATCATTATTTGGATAAATAAATACGTAATTTTTTTGTGATTGACATACAGCTTTAACAATTTTTTGGATATCTCTTTTTAAAGATTTTATTTCAGTTGTAACTGGGTGGTAGACAAAAATAGAGTATTTTTTATATGGTATCTGGTATCTTTCTTTTACCTGCATAATTGTCGGCAAATTTTTTGATTTCATTATATCGATATCTGGAGAACCAATTACAAAAATACTTTTTGCGTTCTCTCCCATTTGTATAAGTCTTCTTTGGGCTTCTTTATTAGCAGTAAAATGTAATTGTGAAAGTTTAGAAATAGCATGACGCATTGATTCGTCAACTGTACCAGAGACCTCCCCACCTTCTACGTGTGAAACTAAAATATTATTTAAAGTTCCTACTATTGCTCCGGCTAATGGTTCAACCCGATCCCCGTGCACAACAATCATATCTGGCTTAATTTTGTTTATATATTTACTAAATCCTTTTATAGTATTAGCTAAAATAATGTCCATATTAGTTTCGTCTTTCTGATTTGGCCAAACAAAAATGTTTTTATACCTTTGTTTTTTCACCTCGTCGTAAGTAGATCCATATTTTTTTAAAGTGTGCATACCCGTAACAAAAACAAAACATTCAAAAGTTTTTGATTCATCAATTACCTTAATAAGTGACTTTAACTTTCCAAAATCAGCTCTAGTAGCAGTAAGGAAAACTATTTTTTTAACACGTCTTTCCATTTTAATTGAGTATTGTTTTTAATATCACGACTTGCTTTTTTGCCAAGAATTTTATTATAATTTTCAGCTAGTATTTGACCCGTACCAGGTCTTTTAACCCATAAATTGTTTTTGGTAAAAATTTCTCCTTTTGCCATATCTTTTATTGTAACTACTGAGGCATATGCAAATTTTATTGTTGGAGTCTCCTCTTTTAAAATTGCTTTTGTCCCACCCAAAGCGCTATATATGGCTTTAGATCCCATAATTAAATCTTTAAGCTCAGAAGGATCTATTGATATTGGAACATCTGGGCCAGGCCAGGTTTTGTCTGAGGTAAAATGTTTTTCTACAATACAAGCCCCCAAAGCAATTGCAGCAAATGAAGTATAATTTCCCAGTGAATGGTCGCTAAGTCCAATAACTGTATTTTTAAAATTATTTTTAAGATCCATCATAGCATTTAATCTTACTTTTTCATAAGGCGTAGGATAAATTGATGTGCAATGCAATAAGGCATATTGAACTTTATTTTTTTCTAAAATAACAACACTTTTTTTAATGCTTTCTAAATCATTCATTCCTGTGCTTAAAATAATTGGTTTTTTAAAAGAAGCGATGTGTTCTATTAAAGGATAATTATTACATTCCCCAGAACCTATTTTAAATGCAGAAACATTCATTTTTTGTAACCTATCTGCAGCCGCTCTAGAAAACGGTGTGCACAAATAAATCATATCATTTTCCTCAACATATTTTTTAAGCTCTATTTCTTCAGCTAACGTTAACGCACAACGCTTCATTATATTCCAAATAGACTCTTTCGCGTTTCCTGGAATTACATTATTTTCTATCATTTCATCTTCAATAATATGTGATTGAAACTTAACACATTCTGCTCCGGCCTTTTTAGCATCATCAACCATTTGTTTAGCTTTTTTTAAACTGCCTTCATGATTTATTCCAACTTCAGCTATTACAAAAGGTGCAAAGCCTTGCCCAATCTTCCTGCCCTTTATTTTAATTATATTATTTTTCATAAAACTTAACTTATTAAAAAATGTTCTGCCTTTTTAAAATCATCCTCAGTATCTATATCAATGGACTCTTTGTGATCTTTTATTATGAATGGAAAAATTTTCCTACCAAAATCTTTCTTTATATTTACAAAATTTGTCTTTAATATAAATATTGTTCCACATTCTTTATAGACTTTTTGTAATTCTTGTCTGTTTACGCCTAATTTATATTTTGGTTGATAAATATTATTTATAACTTTTCCAGTTTTTATTTCAAGCGGAAAAAGTGGCACCAAAGAGTCATAGTTTCTGTGATTTTTAAAAAACTTTTCTATAGCAAGATTAATTGTCTCTGTTGTTCTTAACGGAGAAGTGGGTTGTAAAATAACCACAAAGTCGGAAACATATTTATCTTTATTTTTTAAAAAATCTAGAACATGCCTTATTGAGTCCATTATTGGTGAACTATCTGTGGCTAACCTTTTTGGTCTTTTAATCACTAATACCCCGGATTCTTTTGAAATTTCTATAATTTCCTTGTCGTCTGTGGAGACCACAATCTTATCAAAATATTTGCTTTTTTGAGCTGATTCAATTGCATACTTAATAAGAGGCTTGCCGGCCAAAAGCTTGATGTTTTTTCTCAAAACACCCTTTGATCCTCCTCTTGCGGGAATTATTGCTAATACTTTTTTTGACTTAATCATCTGTACCGTCTTTGTTAACTGTGTACCTTAATTTCCACTCGCTACCAACTTTTTCCCATAAATGTGGCGAACGGAACTGGTCGCACAATTCTAAAAATTTTTCTGGTTTTATTCCCAAATAATTCATAACTTCGTTAAAATATCTGTCTGGGAATTCTCCATCAAATTTTTTAACCAGAGCCAGGCCCTCTTCTCTAGTTAAATGTTTATTTCTTATCTCCTGAGAAGCGTCATAAGTTGCTCTTCCAATTCCAAATTTAATAAAAGTTGTATAATAATGTAAATCATCAATTTTATCATCAATGCTACTATATTTGCTATAAGTTCCTTGAGATCTAAAAGGCCTTGCCTTAAAACCTGTATGTTCTACTGCATAATAATAACTTTCTTGAGGAGTCCATTTTACATAATATCCTAAATATCTTACTTCAATGTTTGATTTTTCTATTTCCTTATAATCAGCTGGCAAAAAAGGAACAATATCTGCTTTTTTTAAACCATGCTTTAGAATCAAATCTTTCACTGAAACTCCCCCTAAAGACAACTCATCTAAATTTTCAGCTGTGTAAAATGCCTTACTCCTTAAAGAAGTTTTATTGTCTGCAATAGGATTACCGTATTCAGCTTCATTCTCACCATAAAAAACCAAAGAGATGCCATATTTTAATGCAACTTTTGGTGGCAAATTTTTCTGGCCCAAAATAAATGTTTGGAAAGGATGCAAAAGATTTTCTATTGAAAGCCGAGTTAATAGCTTCATAACTCTACCATTTGGCTTAAATGTGACATTATCAAAACCACCCACCTCTATCCAGTTTTTAAAATTTTCATAGCCGTAGTCAGTATACAAAATCGGAGGCCAAGTAACAGTGAGCGGGTTCATTCCATATTTATATTTTAACAAATGAGCAGACATAGCGCTATCTTTTCCCCCACTTCCAGCCACAACACAATCATAAGATCCATCATTTTTTCTATATTTATCAAGCAAAATAATTAACTCTTTTTCTCTTTCTTGCCAATTAATTTGCTCTTTTTTTTCTGCAAACCTGCAAGCATCGCAAATACCATCCTGGTCAATATTCATTGTCTTGTGAGTTGAATTTAAAATATGCTTGAATTCTACACTAGAAGCAGGGCGCTGATTTGATATCACGCATTTTTTACAAAAAATAACTTTTTCCGGCAATCCATATTTAACTTCTAATTTTTCATCTGCCATATTATTTGTTAATAAGATTATAAAAATTTCTATAAATCAACAATCCACTCTCTCCGCTTTTCTCTGGGTGAAACTGACAAGCATAAATATTTTTTTCTCTTAAGCTGGAACAATAATTTAACCCAGCATAATTTGTTTCCGATACAACAATGTTGTTATTATTTGGTAAAACATAAAACGAATGCACAAAATACATAAAATCTTTTTCCGATAAACCTTTTAACAGAGTTTCTTCCCAATTTATATTACTATATGAAGGTTTTGTAATTTGATTCCATCCAACCTGAGGCACTTTATCATTTACAGCTGGAAATTTTACTACCCTACCCTTAATTATATCTAGCCCTTTATGCAAACCAAATTCTTCGCTTTCTGACATCAATAACTGCATCCCCAAACATATTCCCAGAAATGGCCGTCCGGAGGCAATAAACTCCTTTATTGTTCTCACTAAATCTAATTTTTCCAGCGTTGCCATTGCATCTGCAAAAGCTCCAACTCCAGGTAAAATCAAAGCAGAGGCATTACTAATCTCTTTTTTGTCATTTGATACTATAGCACAAATTCCAACCTTTTGGCAAGCCAATTTAACGCTGAATATGTTCCCCATGGCATAATCAACAATGACAACTTTTTTATTTTTTTCATTTGTCATATTATTTTCTGCAATTAATGCCCTTGTCTTTAAGATAAAATTTTATTTCCTCTATGCCAGATGTTTCTATTTTCTCTGAAATTTTTCCAAATTTTAAAAAATCAATATTGCCTTCAGCTTGATTTTTTAGCAAGCTACCATTTACCATAGATTTTTTAACATAATCATAATGCACCATAGAAGCCAAACTAACTGCATCTGCTTTGCCTTGTTTTATAACATTTACTACGTCTTCCAGCTCTCCAGCACCACCATTAGCTATTACTGGTATTGAAACTAATTCTGAAACTTTCCTAGTCAACTCAATATCATAGCCAGAACCTGTGCCCTCATTATTTACAGATGTCAACAAAATTTCACCAGCCCCTAATTCTTCAACTTTTTTTGCCCAAGAAAAAACCTCTACCCCTGTGGATTCTCTGGCATTTTCAATAAATGCCATATATTTACCATCATTTTGCTTTATAGCTTCAATAGATACAACAATAGTAGACGACCCAAACCTTCTAGATGCTTCTAAAATGATATTTGGATTTTTAATTGCTATGGTATTTAAAGATACTTTATCTGCCCCAGCTCTTAACACATTTTTTATATCTTCTAAAGTTCTTAAACCGCCACCAACAGTAAGAGGAATAAAAATTTTTTTAGCTGTTTTTTCAATTATATCCATTAAACCGTTTCTTCCGTATAAACTGGCAACAACATCCATATATATTAATTCATCAGCTCCTGCATTATAATAATGTTCTGCAAAATCCTCTGGGCTCCCTAAAACCCTTAACCCTTCAAGATGTATTCCTTTAACCAAATTAGGCCCCTTAATATCTAGTCTTGGAATAATTCTAATATTTTTCATATCGTTTTTGAAGCATTTTTTATAAGCCACGAAGAACTTTGAGCTTTATCTCCGCCAATACCATTAACAACTTTAATATTATAATTCTGACAAGCCTTTACTTCTTGATTTGGTATATTTTCCAAATTTCTGTCACCGCCTTTAGCAAAATATAAATCTCCTGGATATTTTTTTGCAACTAGTTCTAGACTTTTTCCAACAGAAATATCTTGATCAATAGATAGAAAAACATCATCTGCATAGCGCAAAGCTTTTACAATTTCAATTCTTTCTTGTTCTGGCATAAAAGGAAAAGAGCCCTTAATCTTTACTTGATTATCATTATTTACAATCACCACTAAAAAATCTCCAAGTTCTTTTGCTTCTCTAATTAAATTGATATGACCAATATGCAAGGGGTTAAAGTAGCCCGAAGTAATAATTATTTTTTTATTTTCCATTTAAGTAAATTTATTAATATTTTCTGGATTTATTATTTTGAATTCACTATCCGGGTTTTCTTCTTTCCATCTTGCTGGTGGATTTATATTTTTTTGATTTTTGTTCCACTTCATCTCATAGGCAAAAATTTTACCTCCACGATCTTCAATTAAATCAATTTCTGCTCCGCTATAAGTTTTCCAAAAATAATTTTGAGAAGAAATATTATTATAAGCTTGATATTTAAGTCGCTCGGCAATTGCATAATTTTCCCATAAAGCGCCCACATCATTTCTTGATAGAAGAAAGCTAAAATTATCAATTACGGCATTTCTTACACCAACATCCCAAAAATAAATTTTCCTTTGTTTAGAAATAATTTTTCGTTTATTTTTAGCATAAGGTGAAAGTCGAAATATAATGTAATTTTTTTCTAAAATATCCACATATCGTTCTAAAGTAACTCTGTTTATTCCAACTATATTTGCCAATTCCGTATAAGATACTTCAGAGCCAACTTGCAAGGCCAATGCTCTTAGCAATTTTACAAGTGTATCAGAACTTTTTATTCTTTGAAATTCTAAAATATCTTTATAAAGATAGCTAGAAGAAATTTCTTTTAATATCTTTTCCTTTTCTTCAAATGATGTTTTAGACACAACTTCTGGATAACTCCCATATATTAAAAGCGATTCAACTCCTTTCAAAAAACCAAGCAAATCATCTTTATACATTTCAGGCAAAGATATTGGAAAAAGATTAAAAACAAATTTTCTACCAGTAAGAGGTTCTTGTGTTTTCTCTAGCAAATTAAATGCCGAAGAACCTGTAACAATAATTTGTTTTTGATTCTTAAAATTATCAACCATTAACTTTAAAGTTTGTCCTATTGTTTCTATTTTCTGCCCCTCGTCAATAAAAATTATTTTAGCATCACCAATTAAATTTTTCAAAAAATCAAAATCACGATTTGAAAGTGAATCTCTATCTGTTGGATTATCTCCATTGAAAAATTTTACACTACCAGCAGAATCTTTAATTAATTCCAAAGAAAGCGTTGTTTTGCCAGTTTGCCTGGCACCAACCAAAACTATTATTTTCCCACTGAAAAAATCTTTTTTTATTTGTGTTTCTAATATTCTCTTAAACATAATAGCAAATAAGCATTTTTACTAGTAATTTTGATACTTATATATCCATTTTACACCTATTCTGGAGAGTGTCAATACATAACTGCGGATAATTACTGCCTAATATTCTAGCAATGTTTTCTTTTCCATTTGATTTTTATACTATAAACATATATTATCAAATAATATATTATTTCTACCATAAAACCATATGCAAATCAATAATAAATTAAATTGGGCGTATAAAATTGGGCTTTATATAATTTTGGCT
This sequence comes from Candidatus Staskawiczbacteria bacterium, assembly GCA_903850725.1. GTDB lineage: Bacteria > Patescibacteriota > Minisyncoccia > Minisyncoccales > Staskawiczbacteraceae > XYB1-FULL-32-11. The sequence goes on along the minus strand of CAINMG010000118.1, from coordinate 6,098 downwards.
TTGCCGTTATTCACATTTTCACCATGGATGTATCCTGCTGATTTTCCTAAAACTTTAATATTTAGAAGTATCTTGGCAATACTAGGCTTTTTAGCACTATGGCAACATTTAAAGAATAATCCCACTTCGCTAAGGCTTCGTGGGACAAGAGTTATTTGGGCTATGGCTGGACTTTTGGGAACATTCCTACTGGCCAGCTTATTTTCTATTGATACATATTTTAGCTTTTGGGGCTCTCCTTGGCGAGGTGGAGGACTTGTGACTTTTGCTTTTTATTTTGTCTTTGCTATTTTAGCTTTTAAAACTTTAGACAAACAATCATGGCAAAAAGCTTGGGATTTTTCCATTTTCATAGGCATCTTAGTTTCTTTAGTAGCAATTTGCCAATATTTTGGCTTGTTTAGCACAATGCTTTTACCAATGACAAGCAGGCCAGCTTCCACGCTAGGAAGCCCAATACTAATGGCAATATATATTTTGCTATTATTTTTTATTACTCTCTCATTTTTTATCAAGAATAAAATTATTTGGCAGAAAGCACTTTATGGAATAGCTATTATAATTTTTATATTTACAATTTTAATTTCTGGCACAAGAGCAGTGTGGGCAGGAATTTTTGTGGGATTATTGTATTTTCTTTTACTTTATCCTCAGAATCCCCTCCAAGGCTTAAAAAAGCCCTTTGGCAAAGACTTTTTAAATATAAGTAAGATTATAGCTGGATTATTTATTGTTGCAGTAGCGCTTGTTGTAGCTTATGTAAATTTATTCCCAAGCAATCCAGAAGTCATACAAAAAAACAGAATCTTACAAACACTTGAGAAAAGACTATCTATAAAAAGTGCTTTAAATGATGAAAGATTTTTGGGCTGGCAAACAGCTATGCAAGCAATTGTAGATAGGCCAATTTTAGGTTGGGGCCCAGAAAACTTTGCCGTAGGCTTTGATAAAAATTATGACCCCAAAATAATATCATCTTTTTGGTGGGACAAAGCTCACAATGTGATTTTAGACATGGGAGTCCAGACAGGTATTTTGGGTATTATTGTTTATATTTTGCTTTTTATTGTACTTTTTTATAAATTATCCGCTGAAATAAACGCTGATAATACGCTGATAATACGAGGAGTGCAGGCAACTTTGATAGGGTATCTGGTAGCTAATTTATTTAGCTTTGATTCTTTTTCTACATACTTAATATTCTTTCTACTCATTGGTTATGTGCTACATCTCACTTCAGTCAGCCAAGATCAGCATAAATCTGCTATAATCCGCATAAATCAGCGAGCTAAACTGACAATTACCTCAATTATATTTTGTATATTAATAATTTTTCTTTACCAATATAACCTAAAGCCTTTTATAATAAACTACCAAATAAACAAAGCTCAAAATTTGGCTAAACAAAAAGCCTGTGATCAAGCCTTAGTCTTAATAGAAGAAACTTTAAAACAGCATAGTTTTTTAGATTCATATATCAGAATGGAATATGTAGAAATAACCAAAACTTGTAATGCTTTTTATCCAGAAAATAATTTAACTTATATAAAGAAGGGCTCAGAACTTATCAAAGAAGCTGTTAAAATTCAGCCTACTTATACCAGATACTGGCTATATTTGGGAAGCTCAAACAATGCTTTGGCAATAGCAGAAAAAGACCCAGTAAGTAAAAAAAACTTGCTCACTCAAGCTAATATATATTTAGAAAAAGCTTTAGAGCTTGCTCCCAAACACCAAGAGATTTTTATAGAGCAAGCCAAGGTTGCTATCACCTCTGGCGAATACTTAAAAGCCAAAGAATATGCAGAAAAATGCATTACTTTAAATGAGGCTTATTCAAACTGCTATTGGTACTTGGCGCTTTCAGAAATTTATTTAAAAGATATCAGCCAAGCAAAATTAAATATCCAAACCGCCAAAGATAAAGGCTATGGAATATATTCTAAAATAAGCTTAGGGGAGTTGTCCGATGCTTATGGCTCGATACCAGATTACAAAAGCTTGGTTGAGGTTTACAAAAATTTAATATTATATGTTGACTCAAGTTTTCCACAATATCACTCTTCATTAGCATTTTTCTACAAAGAATTAGGCCAATACAAAGAAGCTAGGACTGAAGCTTTAAGAGTGCTTGAATTATCCCCTGAGTCAAAGTCAAATGTAGAAGAGTTCCTTAGGGGGCTACCGCTGAAATGACGCTGATCAATACGCTGATATAAACGCTGAAACTTATGGCAAATAATAAAGTGGAAAATTTTTTGTATGAAAAAGAATCTTATGAAATAAGAGGAGCTTGTTTTGATGTTTACAAAAACTTTGGCGGGGCATTTAAAGAAAGAATTATTGACAAGTCTTTAACAATTGCATTGGAAAAGAGGGGCCTAAAAGTTCAAGAGCAAAAAAGAATTGATATTTATTTTGAAGGCAAAAAGGTTGGCACATATATTCCAGATAAAATTGTTAATGACTGCATTATTTTAGAACTAAAAGCAAAGGCGTTTGTAACAAAACAAGACATAGATCAATTTTGGAAATATTTGAAAGGATCAGAATATAAGCTTGGTTTTTTAATTAACTTTGGACCAAATGAACTAACAATAAAAAGAGTTATTTACGATACCGCCAGAAACAAATAAAGTATCAGCGTAAAATCAGCGTGTATATCAGCGTAATTTCAGCGTAAAACAATGGCCGCTCCCGAAAGGAGAGCGGCTCTTTGTTTTCCCATAACCAATCCACAAGAAAGGCTAAGAGAGTTTGTTTAGCGTTAAAAACTATTTAGCTACGTAACTATTAGTTGGGAATCCATTGATAAGTGTGCCTGTCAATCCTACGCCATTGCTTCCAACACCGTTGTATGAAGTATCATCCCATACAAATGTTGATTTAGCTAATGATGTTGAGACTTGTGGTATACTACCTCCGGAATAAGCTCCTACTAATTGTGTTGCATATAAGTTGAATCTCTTAGATGAGTCAATCAACATATCTGTTGCATATGTAGCTGAAGCATTGGTACAAGTTATTATACCAGCTCCAGTTGTCAATGCTCCTGGGGTACAAGTAAATCCAAGATCTGTTCCACTTGCATCTGTTAAGCTTGCTGCGGATATTGATGTTGGAAGTGTATTGTATCCAGAATATACAACGTTGAAGACAACTGTTCTCATTTTGATAGCTCCACCTGTAGGGCTAATTGTGAAATCTCCAATTATAGTACTGTTACCGGCTGCTGGGTTAAAGGTTCCAGATGAAGCAACTGTTACTGTTGGTTTTGATCCAACTAATGTTACTGCATAAGCATCAACGTTAGCTGACAATGTATCTGTACAAGAAGCCATAGCTGCTGTACATAATGTCTTTGTTGTATTGCCAGTCGTATATTTTACATATGAAAGTGACAATGTTGATGTTTTATTTGGAATAACTGGTTTACCTGTACCAACTTCGTTGTAAGTAACTTTAACTGCTTGACTTAATCCACCACCGCCATTTGGAACGGCAAGTGAAAGATTTTGTAACCATGCAACATTAGAACTTGGTTGTTGACAAACTGTGCCAACGCATACAGTTGCAACTGTTTGAGATGGGTTAGCATCTGAACCAGTAACTGTAAACTTCAATTCTTTGATTTCAGAAGCTCCTGCTGTTGAAATAAAGTTAAATGTTGCTTGTGATTGATCTAATCCACCTACAACATATTGTGAAGGTGAGGTAGAAGTAGCAATAAGTGTTGGGGCGTTTGTAATTGTACCAGCTCCAAATGAAACTGTTTGACCAGTTGTTATTGTTCCAGCACTTGAAATGTTGCTGACAGCTCCGATTGAAGCAACTGTTAATCTTGTTACAACTGCAGTTATGAAATCAGATGAGCCAACATTTGCAAAAATGTCAACTGTCATTGAAGCACCTGGTTGTATTACATCATTAACTGAAAATGTGTTGCTTGTTGAAGGTTGAACTGATGTTGAATTAACTGAAGTTCTCAAATCTCTAAGTCCATTTAATTGGTTTGCTGTCAAAGCTGTTGTTCCATCAGATGTTAAAGCAACTGTTAAAGTTGTTAATCTTGTCGCTTCAGATGTGCTTTGGTTTTGCAATGTAAATGAACCAATTTTCACATTTGGAGTACCTGGAGCAGCTGTGTAGCTAGCTAAAGATGAGTTTTTGGTAACAACTAAGCTTGCTGAAGAAATTGTAAGTCCGCTTGTTGTTATATCTCCTGTTGGAAGATCAATAATTTCTGAAGAACTTTGTCCTTGAGCATTATTAAGATCTCCTCCTTCAACTGTAACTGTAACTGTACCTGATGTATAGTTTTCGCTACCAGTTGTTTGCAAATCAGCTCTTACCTCTAATGTGCTATCCACTCCTGCTGGGATAATCATTTGTGATCCCAAAGTGAATGTCATTTGAGTTCCAGAGCTCATATTGGTTGAAGAATATGTTTGTTGTGTTCCAATTTGTGAACCGTTTAAGTACAATGTTACATTGTTTAAACCGCAAGCTCCGCCTGTTACAGCTCCTCCTGCACCTGTTGTACATGTTCCGTTTGTTGCTCCACTTAAGATTTTTGGAGTTACATACAATGTGTTGACTTTTACATCTTCACCATAACCACGAATTGTGAACTTACCAATGACAGCATTTGTCATAGCAGCTGTAATGTTGGTTTGGCTATTAAATGTTGGTTCAACTACAATTGATGAAGAACCTGTTAAGATTGTAACTGTTGTTCCAGAATCAGCTGTGAAAGCTGTGGTAGATGTAGCTGTTATAGCTAAATTTACGCCAACTTGAGTATCATAAAGTGTCACATCAGCAGCTTGCTGAACTGACAATTGAACTGTTCTGCTGGCTCCTGTTACAACGTCAGCTCTTACGTCAATTGTATGTGTTCCTGTTGTTAAAGAAACAGGTGTTACAAAGCTAAACATTGCATAGTTAGAACCTTGAATTGTTCCAAGTGTTGCAACTGTTCCTGCGTCAATTCCATCAACGAACAATCTTACATTTGCCAAAGCATTTGTTGGGGCTGAACCAATAATTTTAAAGTTCATTCCTCTTAATTGAACTGTTCTTGTGTTGATTTGGATTGTGTCTGACCACATTGTATATTGCATTGTACCTGCGTTTACATTAGCTGTAGCGCTGGCTGTGTTTGTAGTCATGTAAGCTGTAGCAGCTGAACCTGTTACAATTGTGAAATTGTTACCTGTTACATTTGCTGATCCGGCTACACCGTTGGCTGTCAATCCTGTTAATGACAAAGCTATGCTTGAAGCATCACTTACTGCTGTTGAAGAAGTATCAACTTTTACAGAAATAACTTTTGAACCATTAACTGCAATGGAAAGCCCACTCATTGTTAATGTTCCATTAGAGTTAAAAGAATAACCATCTGTTAATCTTGTTGCTCCGTCAAAAAGATATACTGCTGAAAGTGTGTTTTGTGTTGAAATACCACTTCTTTGTAATGTTACAGCTGTAACTGTTCCATTTCCAACAAAGTTAATGTCCAAAACTCCTGCTGTTGCTTGGCTATTGATTAATGAGCCAGAAGCTGGTGTTGTTGAAGACAAAACTGCTGAAACTGAACCTGTTGGTGTAACTACTGGTGGTAATCCTGGATCAATTATTGATCCGGCTAAAATTTGATTTAATTTTGCTCTGGTCATAGGACCTACCTGATTTGCAGGGGTCATACCATTTTCTGCCTGAAAAGTTTTAACAGCTACTAAGGTTTTGCCACCAAAGTATGATGTTTCATTTCCAGGTGAGCCTGCTCCTGTTGCAGAAACTTGTGTTGATGCTGTTTGGTTCAAAATTGCTTGCAAGCATTTTACATCTGAACCTACTGCACCTATTGTCAAATTTCTGGCAAATGTTACTCCAGCGCAAACTGCAGGTGCTCCAGCGCCTGTTGATGGTGTTGTTGTTCCCTGTAATTGGGACAATTGAGCCATCAAGGCGTTGATTTGAGCCTGCAAATCAGCTGTTGTTAAAGCATTTGCTGATACAGGGGCAATTAATGCGACCAATGTCAATGCGACAAAGGCTTTGATAATTGTATTTCTTATATTCATTTTATTATTATT
>CAINMG010000117.1 GCA_903850725.1 Candidatus Staskawiczbacteria bacterium | reverse complement strand
CAAAATTTTTGTGCTGGATTTATTAATAATATTTTATAGTTTAATTAATTTTACCACAATTTTCTTTTTTAAACAAATTTTTTAACAACTCTTGACATAGACTTTTAATCTGATATAATCATATTATAAATGGCTTCGGCCTCCGAGGCCCCTTCGCGGGGGCCGATTTGTTTACAAAAATTATGGTAAATATTTCTTAACTTTTTCTGAAATTTCCCCAAACTCTTGTTTTGTAATCATTCTCATTTTTCTCAATAATCTTTTACTGCTTATCAATCTTAATTGTGAAAGAATGACGACAGAATCATCTTCATTGCCTTGAGCTATTTTGTAATAGTATCCTCCAGATTTATTAGATCTAATCCAATATTAACTCCCAAGGAGCACCAATAGCTTTCATTTACTTATTTTATCATTAATTTCAACTTATTGCCAAATGGTTTTTATTTTAACAATTTCAGAAGATTTTGTGTCCCAACCCGTGCCAACTGCATCTCTTGTCACAATCATTCTCATAGCTGTCCAAACTTCTCCACTAGTTAAATCCCCCATCAATACATCCAAGTCGCCTTTTACCTTTGCTTTGCATCCATAAAAAGCTTCAATATTATTTATAAATGGTTTAACTCCAGTATAAGGAGAGCAAATTGTTCCATCTTCAAGCTCCAAAAACCACGCCCAATTAGTCCTTAAAATTGCTGGCAATTTTACACCTGATAACTCCTTAGTCAAATTAATTACAAAAATATCTGGATTCAATGGATTCATTTGGCAAATTACTTTATCTTTTTTCTCATTACTAAAACAAGGGTCATAAATTGTTGTTGCAACCGTGCATTTGAAGGCATCTTTCCTAAAAGGTTGCGCCAAAGAGCTTTCCAAGCAAACACCTTCCCTTGTCTCTTTGGGCAAGATTGTAGGAAAAGCAAATTTTATAACTTTTGTAGCATCGGGATTTACTTTTCCCTCGACAGCTATTGGCTCTTTTTCCTTAACTTCTGGCAATACATTATTATCTGTTTTAACAACTTCTGGTAAGAAATAATTATTAATATATTTTGGCACAGAATCCATAGCAATCCAATAATAAATAATTACTATAAAGAAAGTTACCAAACTAAAAATTATAATTATAGTAGCTGGCAATAAATAACTTTTTTTATTTTCCTTTACGTCTTCTATTGTTATCATAATATTAAAATGTTAATTCTAATTACTATATTTTACCACATAAATTATCATATATACAACAGTCTATAAAAAAACTATTCGTGTTAATACCGAATAGTTTTTTTAGACCCGTCTATCAGATCAATAATTTTTGAAGGTTTCAAGCTTCTCAAATCCCCCCCATCAATTATCAAATCTACTTTTAATTTATTGTTACCAAAAATTTCAACTATATATTTTATTTTTGTCATTGGGGGATCTGCTGAAATATTTACTGAAGTTTGAGCCAAAGGTTTATTTACTTTTTTTAATAAATAGTTTAAGAATTTATACTTGGGAATTCTCAAAGCCACAGTCCCGTTTTTTGCAACTACCAAATTAGATAGACACCCGATGTCTATTTTTTTATTCAAAACAAAAGTGAATTTTCCAGGCCATTTAGATTTTAAAACTTGCTCTTGGTCTTTAGAAATTTCTGTAATTTGTTTTGCCATTTTTAAATCTTTGACAAAAATAGGCAAAGTTTTTGACTTTAACCTTTTTTTTATTTTAAATATTTTTGCTACTGCTTTTTTATTACTGGCATCAGCCAAAAATCCATACACTGTATCAGTAGGGCAAATTACAACCCCACCAGAATTTAGTGTTTTTATTGCAAGCTTTAAAGTTTTTGAAGATTGTTTTACAATAATAGGCATTTAATTTTCAATTTACAATTTACAATTTTCAATAAATGATTCAATGAAACATTGAAAAATTCAATGAAAATTAAAAATTGAAAATTATCCGTTATTTTTAAGGATTTCCTTCATTTTTTCTACATCTTCTGGTCTTCCAAAATCCATCCAAAAATCATTTATCTTTTTAATTTTTACTCTTTTATTTTTTGCTAAATTGGAAATAGCATCGGTAATTTCATATTCCCCACGAATAGATTTTTCAATTTTATTTACCACATCAAAAATCTCTGGAGTAAATTTGTAAAAACTTATATTAATTAAGTTTCCCATAAATTCTTTGGGCTTTTCAATAATTTTTTCCAAAAAATCATCACCATCTTTTACAAGGACTCCAAACCTTTCTGGATGATCATTTACACATCCTGCTACATAATTAAAATTGTCATCAATATTCATTGATTTTAAATCTTTTACCGAATAAAAATTATCACCAGCCAAAGACAAAAAATTCTCATTTCCAATAAATTCTTTTGCACATTTTATAGGGCAAGCAGTTCCGTAAGCTACTGCCTTAGGACCTAAAATTTCATGCTGATTTACAATTTCTATTTTAATTTTACTTTTATCTATACCCAATTTTTCGGTGCAATTTAAATAATTTTGCTTAAAATCTTCCATCAATTCAGGCTTAAAACCCACAACTAAAAGTATGTCTGTATAACCAGCCAATAAAATATTATCCATCAAATATGCTAAAAAAGGCTTTTCATCTATACAAATTAAATGCTTTGACTTATCTTTTGAAAGTTCAAGCATTCTTGTTCCTTGACCAGCTGCTGAAACAACAACTTTTTTAATCATATTTTTTTATTTAATTTTTTGCTAAGTTAAAAGCATCAATATTCATTTGTAAATACTTTTCTGGAATTGCTTTTTGCATACCCACTATAACAGACTCTGGTTTAATATCTAAATGTTTATTATAAACTGCAAAACCCAAAAGATACATTGTAGCTAAAACTTCTGATTGTAATTTTTCTTGGCAAATTTTGCTAGCATCTACTAAATGTAAATTAAGCCCAACAATCTTTTTTAAATCTTCTAAAACTTTTTCTTTACTCAAATTTTCATTACCTATAGCCAATGGTACAAACTTATTATTTACCAAAAATTTTGTTTCTTTATTTGCAAAAATAGTTTCACGTAAAGATTCTAAAAGCTCCAAGCCTAAAACTAAATCTGCATCCCCTTTTTTAAATAACGGCGAATGTACTTTTTTCCCCATGCTCACATAAACTGCTACAGCTCCACCTCTCTGCGAAAGTCCATGAAGCTCTGAGCTTTTTACATCTTTACCATCAGCTAAAATAGCTTTAGTAAGCACGTCCACTAATGTCACCAACCCCTGCCCCCCAACCCCTGTAATTAATATGTTGTAATTTTGTTTCATAGAATTATTTATTAATTATTTTTTTACCCAAAAAAATCCAGTGGCATATGAAGAACCCTTTTTATTTCGCTCAAACCCTATTTTTTCTAATGCTTTGTTGAGTCGTTCATCGGCTCCTATGGTCAAAACCGCATCTCCACTATCACACAATCTAAAAACTTCTACTGATAATTTCTCATAAAATTCATCAAATCCTCCCGTGATACCTGCAAAAATAAAAAACTTGTTTCCTGTTTTTTCTATTTTTGCTAAAGCAGCCAACATATCGTCTCTTACCAACACCATCGGAAAACCATTGAATTCTCCTGGCATAATAAATCCTGGGGCTCTCATATTTTTTAAAGTTTCTCGCTTTTTACCGTCGTCGTCAACATCTATTCCTTTTCCATTTTCCTGTTCCCACTTTTTGTAACCATCTTCTTGTTGTTTTTTAGCTTCGATAAGTAATTTTCCTTCATTCTCGTTAGTCATACAGTTAATTGGTATGCATTCTAAATCAATACCTATATATCTATTTCCACCCGCTTCTTTAGCTATACTTGCAATCTTATACGTTCCCCCACAATCAGAACAGCCACAATCAATTACATCTCTTTTATTCATTAAAACCCCAAGAGAGTCTTGAGAAATGTGAACATCTCCTTCCCACGAAATATTTCCATCTGCAAATGATTCCTCTGGAAATTTCACTAAAAAATTGCCCTGTCCAATTACTTCTTGTACATCCATGGGAACTGGTCTACTAAATTCTTCTCTTGCTTCACGGACCAATTGTTCAGGACTTTTTTCTTGTGGCTCGCTTTCGCGAATTGTTGGATTTTCTGGCATAAATTTAAAAATTTATTTTATTTTCTTTTTTGGCGGCGGTCTAAAATGGCGCAGATGCGTTTGCAAATAATTACGCTTACATCATCTTTCATTAAAAATTCTTTCATTACATTTTCTAATTCGCCGGGATTTCCTTGATCTAAAGTTTTTACATTTTTTACCCCCAAAGCTTTTACAATTTCTTCAATATTCATTTCTGGAGCACTCTGCCACATTCCATTTAAACCCATTCCAGGATTTTGTTGATGCCCTGTCATAGCTGTAATTCTATTATCTAAAATAATCATTAAAGGATTTGATTTATTATAAACCGCATTAATTAAACCAGCCATTCCCGAGTGAAAAAATGTTCCATCACCCATAATTGTTATAACTTTCTGAGAATCGTGGGAGCCCCGAGCTCCCACACTTTTTGAAATTCCATGACCAATACCAATAGAAGAACCCATACAAAACAAATAATCCTGCATGTTGTGAGGTGCCAAACCTGTCATCATATTGCACCCAATGTCCCCGCCCCACACTACATTTTCTGGAGCTAATTTTTTAATTAAAGGCAAAGCATACCAATAAGGGCAACCGTCACAAAGCTTAGCAGTTCTTCTTGGTAAATCTGTAGAAGTTAATTTTTTAACCAAAAACTTTTTACCTGTAAGTTTAGCAATAGCTAAACCAATTTTTTCAACATTTAATTCTCCAATTTCAGGCAACAAATCTTTCCCAATAATTTTGGTTTTAATTTTATTATCATTGGCAATAATCTTTAATTCTCTTTCCAAATATGCCTCTAATTCTTCTACAACCAAAACTTGTTTAAATCTTTTAATAAAATCTACAATTTTCTTTTTTGGCAAAGGATAAAAGGAACCGAGTTTCAAGACTTGAATTTTCAGATCCAGATCGCGAAGAGCTTCCATAGTGTGTAGATGTGAAACTCCAGATGTTATAATTCCTAATTTCAAATTTCTAATTTCTAAAGAATTCTCAATTTTGTTAATTTTCAATTTTTCAAACTCGGCGCGAATTTTCTCTGTTTTTTCTAAAAGTTCTTTTTTCATTTCTAAAACTCTTGGAGGCAAAGTAACATATTGATGAAAATTCTTTTCAAATTTTCCAGCTTTATTTGCATGGCTTAAATCTAAAGATGGATTTTTTACAACTTCCTCGAATTCCACAGGAGCTCGCTGATGGGCCACTCTTATTGTGGTTCTTACCATTACAGGAATGTTAAATTTTTCAGAAATCTCAAAACCTAATTTTACAAAATCTCTACACTCCTGAGCATCTGAAGGTTCCAAAGTTGGTATATGAGCCATCAATGAAAAAGCTCTAGAATTTTCTTCTGTTTGAGCAGAAGACCAACAACCAGGGTCATCTCCAACCACAATTACCATTGCTCCTTTTGTGCCTGTATATAGTAAGGGAAGCAAAACTTCTGAACACACATTTACTCCAAAGTTTTTCATTGCTACCAAACTTTTAAGTCCAGAAAAACTAGCACCCACTGCAGATTCCAAAGCCACTTTTTCATTAGTGGAAATTTCATAATAAATTCCATAATCTTTGGCAATTTTACCAAACTCGTCACCAATTTCTGCACTTGGGCACCCAGGATACATTGTTACAAAATCCACCCCAGCTTCTAATGCACCTTGCACAATTGCTTCATTCCCCATTAACACTTCTTGTTTTAAATTT
>CAINMG010000116.1 GCA_903850725.1 Candidatus Staskawiczbacteria bacterium | reverse complement strand
TTCTGCCTTCATTGTGATTTTTCTGTTTTTGTCTTTAAGTTTTATCTCAGTTGTGTTGCCTGCTTTATCTGTAAGTGTGATTGTGTCGTCTTTATCGGTGATTGTGATTTCATTTGATTGCGAAATATTATCTTTACCTGTGAATTTAAGATCTTTCTTAACTGGGTCAAACTCAATTATAACTTCTGGGGCGATTGTGTCTTGCGTGTAATCACCAGGCAAAATTATTATTGCTTGGGAGGCTGGAGTTTCTTTTACAGTTAAAGTTGGCTGAGCCCCGAGCTCGCCCAAATTTACTGTGCCCGTTAGTTCAGAAGTAACTGGTAAATTAATAAAGCTTTCTGTCTTGGTTTCAGCGGTATTTTGTATGTCTTTGACATTGATTGTGTAAGTTCCTGTTCCTGTTCCTTGCATGTTTATTGTGTATGTTTGATTATTGTCTGTTGGTAAATAAATAAATTTTTGCTCGCCCAATATATCAAAACTGGCATTGGGAATTTCATTGATTATTGATTTATCTTCAGCTAAACCCAATTTGTTGCCAAATTGATCGGTTACTGTTATGTCTACTGGACTAAATACTTCAATTACTTTGCCGTTTAACTGACACTTGGCTACATCTTGAGTAATTAAGTTACTTCCCCAAAAGTTTTTGCCTGTGCTCAGCGTACTTCCTGCAATTATGTTGGTAATTTGTTGCCTTGTGCCATCTTGGCTTAGCATTTTACCATGCTCGGAAGCAAGGGCATAAAACTTTTTGTTATCATCTACTGGAAGATTTGTCGCACTTTGCATTGGGACTGTGCCGTCACCAATATCAAAACTAGTAATTGCGTAATTTGAATCTGTTGTATTACCTTGAGTATCTACAAATCTTGTTTCTTTGATATTTGCAATTGTTCCTGCCTTACAACCTGCGATCCTGTAGACATCAACACCAGCAGTTCTTAAATCAAAATCATCAAAAGATTGGGTGTGCAATGTTGTTGAGTTATTAAAAGCTGTTGAGTTTAAATTTTTGTCTTCTGTTATATAATTTCCAAACTCTTGATAATCTAAAACATTTTCTGGCAATACCGTTGTTCCAGGACGCCAATTTGGATCAAAAATATCTGGAGTATAAAAAACTTTCACAAAACTACCTGAGACATCATAATATTTTTGCGAAGGTAAAAGATCGTAAACTCCTGGCATATTTTCTGAGATCTTTTTTACTTCCTCGTCATTGAGAAAAGGGATTCCCATATTGCTTCCTTGAATTAAAGTTTTGATTGCTTCTGGGGATCCTGTGCTTGGCACTCCTACAAATACTGCTTTATTTATTTTGTGAGTTGTTGTGTCTGTTGTGAAATTATCCATTACATACTTTTTGGTTATTAAACCACCCATACTGTGAGCTATAATATCAACTTTTGTTGCACCAGTCTGCACCAAGATTTGATCAATTTTGCTCTTTAGCAAGTCAGAATTAATTGTGCCATCGGCAAATTCCCCACTAATCCCATATCTCCAATCATACGGAAAAGTAAAAAGCGTTTCTCCTTCTTTATACCCCTGCCCAATGAGCTCTTGCGCAAGGCCTTCAGAATAATCAAATTTATATGTTGCGAAATTTTCTGAACCAATAACCTTAGTACTATCAACCAAAGAGTCGATTGGAGTTAAATTTTCATTAAATGCAAGTGGGTCCATAAAACCATCGCCAATAGTGTAAGACATCCTATTCAGATCTACCCATAATTTATCAGACGCATCAAACATCTCCGTACCCATAATCCCTGGCACAATCAAAACTGGAGTTTTATCGCTAGCTTTTTTATTATTAAATGTGCAAGTTATATTTGACCATGAAGCTGGCGAGAAACTAACTTGATTTTGTTGATACAAAAAAAGATTGCTTGGATTATCGCTGATACAGAGCATT
>CAINMG010000115.1 GCA_903850725.1 Candidatus Staskawiczbacteria bacterium | reverse complement strand
GATCTATCATCAATTAATTTCTGATCTTTAATAACTTCTCTTTGAGCAATTATACTCAAGTCTTCATCAAATAATTCACCACCACTTCTTTCTACTAACTCATTACTACGCTTTGCTCTTCCTTTATAATAATCTTCAAAAGTTTCTATAGCTTTAATTTTTTCTCTTAATCTTTCTAAAGAAATAAAATCACTTTCATACATATTTAACTCTAAAAAAATAAAAGAAATTGCATTGATAAGATCTTCGGGCAAACCACCACTACCAAATTTATTATCTGGAGTTAAAATTTTTCTTAAATTTTCTTTTTCATTTTTTCCTAATTCTGACATAATTTTATAATTACTTTAATTCTGGATTCCCGCTTTTCCGCCCAAGGCGGATCAGGCTTGGGCTGGCGCGGGAATGACACGACGAATTAAACTTTTTTCCATTCCACTTCTTCTGCCACTGCTTCATCCTTGTCCTCCGAAGCTTTAGCGAAGGAGGATTCCGATTCGTCAAAGCCTGATTCTTTGGGTGGATTTTTTGACATTAAATCTTGGCTACTTAATTTTCCTTCATAAACCTCTCGAGGTTTTGCTCCATCAGCTGGCCCAACAAGCCCTTGCTCTTCAAGCATATCAATTAATCTTGCTGCCCTTGAATAACCAATTCTTAAGCGCCTTTGTAAAAATGAGGCTGAAGCTTTTTTAGTTTCTAAAACAATTTTCTTAACATCTTCAAACAATGGATCATTGTCTCCAAAAAATACTTCTGAACCTGCTTTTTCTGCATCAGGATTATGTTCAAGATTTTCTTTCAATGCATCTACCAAAGCTGTTTGCGGATCTTGCACATTGCTTCCATTTTCAACCACCCAATCAGCCACTTTCTTAACTTCTTTTTCAGAAATATATGGCCCCTGAATTCTACTTATTTTTGAAGACTTAGATGACACAAATAACATATCTCCAGCTCCCAATAATTTCTCAGCTCCAGAAGTATCTAAAACTGTTCTTGAATCAACTTGGCTAGCTACTTGAAAAGTGATTCTAGAAGTAATGTTGGCTTTAATTGTACCTGTAATAACTTCAACAGAAGGCCTTTGTGTTGCAAGTACCAAATGGATACCAGTGGCTCTTGCCATTTGAGCAAGTCTTACAATCCCAGCTTCAAGCTCTTTTCCTTTTGCTGCCATTAAATCTGCTAATTCATCAACAACCAAAACAATATATGGAAGTTTCATTCCCGAAGCAATAACTGATTTATTTTGGTTATAAGTTTTAATATTCCTAGTTGGAATCTCTGAAAACACTTCAAATCTTCTTTCCATTTCTTTTGTAAGCCACTGCAAAGCATTCATTGTTTTTTGAGCATCATAAATTACAGGACAAAGTAAATGTGGAATATCATTATAATTTTGAAATTCAACTCTCTTTGGATCAACCATAATCATTCTTAAAGTTTCAGGGGTACTTTTATAAAGTAAACTTAAAATCAAAGTGTTTAAGAAAATTGTTTTACCTGTTCCTGTAGCTCCAGCTACTAGCAAGTGAGGCATTTCTGTAATATCTGTATATACTGGTCCACCAGAAACATCTCTCCCCAATGCTAAAAGTAAATGTGATGCTGAACTTTGAAAATCGTTTTGAGAAATT
This sequence comes from Candidatus Staskawiczbacteria bacterium, assembly GCA_903850725.1. Lineage (GTDB taxonomy): Bacteria > Patescibacteriota > Minisyncoccia > Minisyncoccales > Staskawiczbacteraceae > XYB1-FULL-32-11. The sequence goes on along the minus strand of CAINMG010000115.1, from coordinate 2,030 downwards.
AAGTTTCTTAAAGAGACTATTGATCTTATCTTATTTGGTACTTCAATTCCTACCAATGATTTTCCAGGAATTGGAGCTTCAATTCTAATTGGATGAGCTGCCAAGGCCAAGGCTAAATTACTAGACAAAGTTGTAATTTTAGAAAGTTTTACACCTTCAGCTGGTTTAAATGCATATTGAGTAACAGTGGGCCCAACATTAACTTCTGCCATTTCTACAGGAATACCAAAGTTTTCAAAAGTCTTTTTAATAATCATTGAATTCTCTTTGATATTTCCAGGAGTTGGAGAAGATTCATTTTTAGTTAACAAATCTAATGGAGGCAAAGAATAATTTCCTTTTGGTTCTAAATCTCTTTTTTCTTTAATTTTTTCTTCATCTTCTTCGTCTTTCTTTTGTTTTGAAAACAAAGAAATTTTAGCTAACTCTGATTTTACCTCAGCCTTTTCTTCTACTGCAGGTTTGGTTTTAATTGCTTCTTCCTCAGCTTTTGACAAAGTTGGATTTGTAGCTAACGGCCATTTTGTTTTCTGTTTTTCTTTCTTTTCTTCTTCTAATACTTCTTTTGGAATTTCCTGCCATACAAATTGCAAAAATACAAATAAACCAATTAAAATACCAGTTCCAAAAGTAATATTAGCCACCAAAATTCCAAAAGTATTTACCAAAGCCCAGCTCATTAAAAACCCTATCCAACCTCCTTCAGAAATAGCCAAATCTTTTACAGCAATAGAATGGTTAGCCAAAAGCCCAGCAATTCCCAAAACAGAAATAAAAATAGCTAAAAACATAGCTAAATTTCTTCCTTTTTTCTTTGACTTTAAAAATATTATACCTCCAAAAACTAAAAATAATGGCAAAGTATAAGAAGATTGACCAATTAAGAACTTTGAAATTTTAATAAAAATTTCTCCAGCATTACCAGATCTATCAAAAAAACTCAAAACAATTACCAGTGCAACCAAAAACATTAAAACTGCCTTAACAATTCTTTTTGTCTGGTTTGTCAAAAGCCCAGGTTTTTGCTTTCCATCATCTTTAATTTTCTTTTGCATTTTTTTCTCCTCTTTATCTTTTTTCATTATTTTTAAATTTTAGATAATAATTTATTATTTTATTATACCCCCTATTTTCCGCGACTTCAAGTGGATAAATCCTAACCAAAAACTGCTTAAAGGCAGTTTTTAAAATAAAAATAAATTATGATTTAAATTATTCCTCTATTTTTCATTTCCCAAAAACATTTGGCTGTGGCTATTACGTCGCCAAAAGCATTATGAGAATTTGCAAAATCAGCCCCAAACAATTTTGTATGAAGCTCAGAAAGTTTTGGCCATTTAAATTCTTTAAACCCGCTACTTGATGGAATAGCGCAAAAATTTGTAGAAATTTCTTTTGTACAAATTGCTTGTTTTTTATCTAAATAATTTATCATATTTTTGCGCAAAAATTCAGCTCCTATAATTTTTTCATCAAAACTCATATTATGAGCCACAACAAAATCTGCTCTTTCTAGCAAACTAGCAAATTCATTTAAAGCAATTTGCAAAGCTACACCTTTTTCATTTGCCATCTGCGTATTTATGCCATGAACTTTTGCTACATCATCTGGAATTACAAAACCCTCGGGTTTTATAATATAATCTTTACTTTCAACTTCAAAACCATCTTTAAAATAAACAAAAGCCAATTGCACCAATCTTGGCCAATTTTGTAAATCTGTTACTGGAGCATTCCAATTTTTAGGCAAGCCCGTTGTTTCTGTATCAAAAAATAAATAAGTTCCTGGAAAGTTACCTACTGGTTTTGGCTTTGGCTTTCCAAATAAATCTCCTTGTATCATTTTTTTATAATTTAATTAATTTCTTTTAACTCTTCTGGGATAACAATCATTGCCACAATATAAGCAAAGAATAAAGGAAAAAATCCCGATAAAAACAAAAATAGAATAAAAACTAATCTTAAAAGTGATGGGTCCACATTAAAATATTCCCCAACCCCACCTATTACTCCAGCCCAAATTAGATCGG
>CAINMG010000114.1 GCA_903850725.1 Candidatus Staskawiczbacteria bacterium | reverse complement strand
TTTTTATTTTTAAAATATTTTTCCAATTCTATCTTTACTGTTTTCATTTTTTCTGGCAAACATTGTTTTTTTATTCTAAGAGAATAATATCTTGGATAACCAAGCAATATATCAGTTAGTTTTTTTTGCCTTTCAGTAATTAATTTTAAAATTAAAACCATTGCCATTATTCCATCTCTACATTTTATGGGTGGAATTATGACTCCCCCATTAGAACCCTCCCCGCCAATCACACTTTTTTGTTTTTCCATTTCCTTTACAATATTTGTTTCACCAACTTCTACTTCTTTTATTTTTGCTTTATGTTTTTTAATTATATCTCTTACTAAATATGAAGTACAATCATTCACAACAACTATTTTGCTTTTCTTGAAAGATAAATATGCGTCACAACATAGTGCCAAAACATATTGCCCAGAAACCATCTGGCCCGACTGCTCTGTAAACAAAGAGCCCTCTGGTAAAATAAATTCCACTCTATCTGCATCACAATCAAAAGCACAACCAAGCTCAAAACCTTTACTTATCTTATCTTTTAAATATGCAAGCGAAACAATGTTAGGCTCAACTATTCTATTAAATATACCAGGGCTATTATTAATTATTTCTGCAGAAACTCCTAACTTTAAAAAAAGTTTCTCTAAAATAGCAGTTCCGCCACCACCGTTTGGATCTGCCAAAATCTTAAAAGCATGATTTTTAATATCTAAAACTGCTTTTTTGCCAATTCTTTTTAAAATAAAATTTATATAGCCATCAACTGCTTTGTCATTTTTATTTAAAATTTTTGTTTTAAATTTAGAAGCTTTTAAATTTTTTACTTTAAAATTATGAACTAATTTAATTAATTTATCTGATTGATGTTTATATAATATTGCCCCATCGTTTTTCAAAAATTTCCAACCATTATATTCTGGCTCATTGTGAGAAGCTGTAATATAAACCCCTCCAGTTGCTTTAAAATTAATAACTGCAAGCTCACAAGCTTGAATTGGAAGCAGGCCGACATCTATTACCTTTTTTACTCCAAAATCACAAAATGCCTTAATCATTGATTTCTTCAAATCTAAAGTTGAATTTCTACTATCTCCACCAATAACCAAAACCGAATTTTTATCACAAAATAAAAAACAATAGTTAATTGCATATTTGTATGCAAAATCCTCATTTATACTTTGTCCATAAATTCCCCTTATTCCAGAAAATGATTCCATTAAATCTTGATTATTCATAACCATATTATAGCAAAACCTTGCTTTTTAGGCAACTATTTGGTATAGTAAAGCCAATTATTAACAGTCTTAATCTATGCGGTTTACCTGCATATCCAATCAGATTAAGCTTAAAAAATTTATGAAAACATACGAGTTAACATATATTGTTTCTCCTAATATGACAGCTGAGGAGGCGCAATCAAAAGCAAAAGAGCTTGAAAGTAAAATTCAGAGCAAAGATGGTGTTATATTAAAATCACAGAAACCAGTAGCCAAAACTTTATCCTACCAGATAAATAAATTTGGTTCTGGATTTTTTAGTGTATTAGAGTTTCAGATAGAGCCAGAAGCAATGACCGAAATTAAAAGCTTGCTAGAGAAAGATATTCAATTACTTCGTCATATTATTTTAGTCAAAAATCCAGCCAAAAAACAAAAAGAAAGACGACAAAGAATAAAACCTGTGGCAATAATTGAGGCAGTAGCAGAGGCAGTTGTCAAAGAAGTTGAAAAAGATGCAGAGAAGGTGGTAGAATTTGTTAAAGAAAAAATAGAATCAATAACAACTGAAAAAGAAGAAAAAAAACCAACTGCTAAAAAAGTTAAATCAGAAAAGAGTAAAGAAAAAGCAGAAATTGAAGATCTTGATAAAAAATTAGACGAAATATTATCAGAATAAAATTGCACAACAAAGGAATGCCGAAATTTATTTAACAAAGTAACTTTGCATCATAAATAAATTTCTGCATAAATTTGCTCGCGTGCTTCGCAAATTTATGAATTTTAATAAAGCATTCGTCTTAGGAAATTTAACAAGAGATCCCGAAACAAGAGCTTTGCCGTCTGGCCAGCCTGTTGTTTCTTTCTCGATTGCTACAAATAGATATTACACTGATGCTTCTGGACAAAGAAAAGAAGAAGTAGAATTTCATAACATAGTTGCTTTTGGTAAATTAGCTGACATTGTTTCAAGATACTTAACCAAAGGTTCAATGGTTTTAATCGAAGGTAGAATCAAAACCAGAAACTGGACAGATCAAGCTGGAGTTAAGCACTGGAAAACAGAAATCATAGCAGAAGGCCTGCAAATGGGGCCAAAATCTGGTGGCAATACAGGCGGAAGTTCTCAAAATAATTATGCTCCAAAATCATTTGGCTCATCAGATAAACAACCAGCCAAAGAACCTGAGATACCAATTATTGAAGAAAATTACACTCCACCAATGGAGGATTCTATGCCAACAGATGAAATAGATGTAAAAGATATTCCGTTTTAATAATTAAAATCACGTGAGCAATTATGTACGTCATAATTTATGTGCCGAGGTAACCTTATACTATACATAAATTATGACATGAATTTGCTCGCGTGCTTCGCAAATTCATGTGTTACTTTTGTCAAAAAAATATAAATGAAGTGGATTTTAAAGATACTGACCTTTTGTTTGGTTATATATCTGGTTTTTATAAAATAAAACCAAGGAAAAAAACTGGTTTGTGCATGACTCATCAAAAAAAGATCGCTACAGCCATCAAACGCGCCCGTCAAATGGGAATGCTTCCATACACACCTAAATAATATCTCATCTGTCATTCCCGATCTAATCGGGAATCCAGTCACAAAAAAATAGTCCTTCGACTTTGCTCAGGACTATTTTTTTATTATTATTTTATTCTTTTTCTTCGGCGTCACCGGCTTCAGCTGGAGCTTTACCAACTTCTAAAGCTATTTTTTTTATTTTTTCCATTACATCTTTATGTTCTTTTAAATAAGCTTTTGCAGCTTCTGTTCCTTGTCCAATCTTCTCGCCTTCAAGTGTAAAATAACTTCCAGATTGCTTTATAAGACCAGATAAAAGACCAGCTCTTAGTGCATCTCCAGATTTAGAAATACCTTCATTATAATATATATCAAATTCAGCTACGCGAAATGGAGCAGCTACTTTATTTTTTACAACTTTAGCTTTTACCCTATTTCCAATGATTTCGTCTCCACTCTTAATTTGAGCTGTTCTAGTTAAATTAATTCTTACAGAAGCATAAAATTTTAAAGCTAAACCACCAGGAGTTGTTTCTGGATTGCCAAAAACCATTCCAATTTTCATTCTAGTTTGATTTAAAAATATGACCATTGTATTAGATTTTGCCATAATGCCAGAAAGCTTTCTGCAAGCTTGGCTCATCAACCTTGCTTGAAGCCCCATATGTTGGTCTCCAATCTCTCCTTCAATTTCTCTTTGCGGAGTTAATGCAGCCACAGAATCTACCACAATTACATCAATATTTTCAGTTTTAACTAAAGTCTCTACAATCTGCAAAGCTTGCTCTCCGGAGTTTGGTTGTGAAATTAAAAGATCATCAGTATTTACTCCCAGTCTTTTTGCATATTCAGGGTCCATTGCGTGCTCTGCATCAATATAAGCACACACTCCTCCTTTTTTCTGCGCTTCGGAAACAACATGCAATGATAATGTAGTCTTTCCAGATGATTCTGCTCCATATATTTCTATAATTCTACCTCTTGGCATTCCACCAACTCCTAAAGCCAAATCCATAGCAATAGATCCAGTTGGAATTGTATCCACGTCCACTTTAGTAGTTTCTGAAAGCTTCATAATTGCTCCCTCACCAAATCTCTCTTTAATTTCATCAATTGCATGAGTCAAAGCTTTCGATTGCTTTGTTTCCACCTCTTTTTTCTCTTGTTTTTCTTTTTTTTCTTTTACCATATTTTTATATA
>CAINMG010000113.1 GCA_903850725.1 Candidatus Staskawiczbacteria bacterium | reverse complement strand
TTAAATGTAAAAATCAGAACCATTCTTGGAAGAGCGACAAATACTTTAAGAGAAAAGGATATTATACCTGCTGTTGTTTATGGTCCAGGAGAAACAAACGCTTCTATAGAAGTTGATTCAAAAGAGTTTTTAAAAGTTTTAAAAGAAGCTGGAGAAAGTTCTTTGATAGAATTAAATATTGAAGGTCAAAAAGAGAAGAGGCCAGTTTTGGTACACGAAATTCAAAAAGACCCTGTCACAGGCAGACCAATTCATATTGATTTTTTCCAAGCATCACTCAAAGAAGAAGTAGAAGTTGCCATTCCTTTGGTCTTTGAAGGAGTATCTTTTGCGGTAAAAGATTTGGGAGCTAACTTAGTCAAAAATATGATAGAAGTTGAAGTTAAGGCACTGCCTCAAAACCTCCCACACGAAATTAAAGTTGATCTTGCACTTTTAAAGAATGTTGGAGATCATATTTTGGTTAAGGATTTGAAAGTTGCAAGTAATGTGGAAATTTTGAAAAAACCAGATGAAATTGTGGCCGCCGCTACAGCTGTAGAAAGCGTTGAAGAAGATTTAGCAGTTCCAGTAGAAGAAGATGTAACTAAAGTTGAAAAGGTAGAGAAAGAAAAGAAAGAAAATGACATTGTTCCAGAAATTAAATAATAAAATAATTTTAAACAACCCAAAGCGAAGTCGAAGGGTTGTTTTTTTGCTAAATTATGGGATAATACAATTATGATAATAAATATTAAATTTAAAGTATTATTACTAATTTCATTGGCATTCTTAATGCCCTGCTTTTCATTGGCAGAAGACTTAGCAGTAATTTGCAAAACAATATCAGAAGCTGAAAATGGATGCTCTAATCTAAGCGCTTCTGAGTGCAAGGTAACCTTGGAAAAATGTGCCACATACTATGAAGCCGAAGCACAGACAATTGCCAATGATATGACCAAAACAGCAGCTGAGAAGAAAACATTAACTACAGCAATCGCTAACTCCAAACAAAAAATATTAGGTTTAGAAACCCAAATCAAACAAGGAACCATAAAAGCAAAAGGACTCAATCTACAAATTGGAGATACTAAAAATTCAATCGACAAGACTTCGTCAAAAATTATAGATTCTCAAACTCAAATTGCCAATATTTTAAGATCAGTTTACCAAGAGAACAAGAAGTCTACAATTGAGATTTTGATTGATGGTAATATTTCTGATTTTTTTAGTAATTTAACTTATTTAGAGGGGTTAAATTCTAAAGTATCAAATCTTTTAGAAAGTACTCAAAATTTAAAATCATACCTAGAAGGTCAAAAAATAAAAATGGATGATGAAGTAGGAGAGTTACAAAAAACTATTGCCTTACAAAACTTACAAAAAAAAGAGTCTGAACAAGCTAAAAAAGAAAAGGAGCAATATTTAAAATTAACAGAAGCTCAATATCAAGAGCAATTAAAAGACAAACAAGAAGCTGAAAGCAAAATAGCTAAAATTAAAGCTCAATTATTTCAAATGGTTGGAGTTTCTAAAGTTCCAACATTTGGAGAAGCTTTAGAAGTTGCAAAATCTGCAGCTACTTTGGCGGGAGTCAGACCAGCATTCTTATTGGCAGTTATAAGTCAAGAATCAGCAATTGGTAAAAATGTTGGTCAGTGCGTTTTGGTTGATAAAATTACTGGAACTGGGAAAAGAATTAAAACGGGAGCTACAGTTATCAGAGTAATGAAACCAACTAGAGACGTGTCGCCATTTGTTGAGATTACAACAAGATTAGGCAAAGACCCTTACGACACTCCTGTCTCCTGTTGGATACCTGTCTATTATTCTGGAGCACCTTCAGGCTGGGGTGGAGCCATGGGTCCCGCTCAATTTATACCTTCAACTTGGATGTTATATGACGACAGACTAAAAACTCTTTTAGGCCGATCTCCCGACCCTTGGGGCGTGAAAGATTCTTTCACGGCATCTGGACTTTATTTGGCTGATTTAGGAGCATCAGCTCAAACTGCAGCCAAAGAAAGTAGTGCGGCTTCAAGATACTACGGAGGATCTTCTGCTTATTCAAGAAGCGTTATGAGAAGAGCAACCTGTATCCAAGGATTTATTGACAATGGAACAATGAGTTCTGACTGCCAAGGTTTAATATTTTAAAAAATTGTTAATAAAAAATAGCAACAAAAAAATCACATACAAATGTGATTTTTTCTTGAAGTATATTTTAATACCTATTCAGGTAAAGCAGGCGGTTGTGGAATAGATTCTATTGTTTGCTCAAGTACAGATGATTCCCCTCGATTGTTAGATAATACTAAAAAATAAACTCCTGTACTAATGATAATTACTATAACTATTAAAATCCAAATTATTTTTTTATTCATATAATTAATTTTATTAGTTTGGTATATTAGGTGGCATAATTAAAGATTTTTCTGGTACCTTCATATTACAGTTTTCAGATACCTTGACTATTAAACCAAAACCAATAAAATTTTTATTTATTTTTTCATTCAATGGAAAATTTATCCATTTTTGATTCTCATTATCAAAAAAATATGTTTTTAAAATATCACAACTTCCCTTCATTATACCAAGAGTATAATTTTCTTCATCAATAGCCATGTCAGAAGTAATACCTAAAAAATTCCAACCCTTATAAATTGACCTATCTTTTAGTGGAATAACCTCTTCTGCAAGCCAATATTCACTTAAGGCACCTTTTTCAGTATAAACCCAAAATGCAGTATTCATTAGTTCGTCATCATCAATTAAGTTTATTTTGCTAAAATCGGTTTTAGGATATATTTGAGCATATTCTTGAGTTGTTGGTATAAAAGCAAAAATTGCCTTAATTGATGATTTCTCCAAAATTTGGCCATCAAGCTGATTAATATCCCCTAGTCCGTAAACTAAATTCCACCCCTCATCAAAGTCAAAATAAATTTCTCCTACCCATGCGGAAACGAAAATTGCTAAACTCAAAAAAAATAACGAAACAGTTAGTATAAT
>CAINMG010000112.1 GCA_903850725.1 Candidatus Staskawiczbacteria bacterium | reverse complement strand
GGATTAAAAAAGAACTAAAAAATAATCAAGGTGGAGTAATAACAAAAACAATTACAGCAAGAAATAATGCACATAATATAATTAATGAAAAATATGATATTTAAAAATGAAACAAGAGAGCTTTCTCGTGAAGATGAAAGGGAAAAGGTAAAGGGCGAAGTTTATTGTGCTGACGGACAGTGTCATTCAATGGGAGGAAATGATCAAGAACACGAAATTTTGATGAAAATTTTGCGTGATTATGACGAAGGGCATTTAACTGCCGATCAAGCAATCAGAGATGCTCAAGCCGTTCCACTAAATAAAATACAAAGGTAAAAATTAATATTATTGAATAATAAAATATATGAATAAAAATATAGGTACAGCTGATCGCGCTATGCGCCTTATGTTGGCAATAATTATTTTTGCTTTATTTTTTGTTTTTGAAAGTTGGATAGCAAGAACTATTGTTTTACTTGTGGGAGCTTTTGTTTTGTATGAGGCAACGGTAGGGTGGTGTGCTCTTTATGCTTTGATTGGTAAAAATACTTGTCCTGTTAAAACTGAAAAAATTGGTAATAAGATTTTTTCAAAAATATCTTTGAGGTTTGTCTTTCAGGCAGGAGTACTGCTGGCTGTGATTTTGCTTTCTTTTTTGCATTTAAAGTACGGCATTGAAAAAGCAGCTCCCATAGATGCTTATTGCCCGTTTGGAGCTGTGGAAAGTTTTTTTACGCTTTTGTTTAAAGGAGAATTTTTGAAAAGAATTTTTACCAGTTCATTTATTTTGCTTGGAATATTTTTTGTAGCCTCTTTCTTCTTAGGCAGAGTATTTTGTGGATATTTTTGTCCGTTGGGAGCCTTACAAGAGTGGTTAAGGTTTGTTGGTGGTAAGATTGGTCTTAAAAAAGATATAGAGCTTCCAGAAAGCTGGGATAAATATTTGCGATATATAAAATATTTAGTTTTAGCTATAATTGTGTACTATTCTTTTTATTTGGGAGATTTGATTTTTAGAGCTTATGATCCTTATAATGCCTTGATGCATTTTGGTAATGAATTTGACGAAAAATTTTGGGGGTATATGATTTTGATAATTGTTTTAGTAATAGCTTTATTTTCAAAAAGTTTGTGGTGCAGATATTTTTGTCCGCTAGGAGCCTTTTTTGGAATTATAAAGAAAATTAGTTTTTTAAATATCAAAAGAGATGCAAATACCTGCATAGGTTGTGGTTTATGTGATAAAAAATGTCCAGCTAATTTGAAAATTAAAACAGCAAATGTTGTAAACAGCGCAGATTGTATTAGCTGTGGAAAGTGTATTGGTGCTTGTCCAAAGAATAGTTTGAATTATAATTTATTTGGTAAAGAGGTTTCTAAAAAAACATTTAATATTTTGGTGGTTATTTTAGTTTTACTTCCATTAGTCATAGCGCCCTTTACTCCATTTTGGAAAACAAAACCTCAGTCAAATATTGTAAACGTGCAGGGCAATATAAACACAGCTGATATTAGAGGTAGCAATACTTTGAAATATGTTATAGAGACAACAAAAGTGCCTTTATCAGAATTTATTTTACAGCTTGGTTTACCAGAAAATGTAGACACATCTTTAATGCTAAAAGAGATTGGTTTAAAGTATATTTTAAAGAATGCCAATGGCAATATATTAGAAACATCAGATTTTAGATCTGTTATTGATAATTATTTACAAAAATAAATATTAGTTGGAAAATTAAAACCGCTTTTCGCGGTTTTTTTGGTGGGTGATATTGTTTTAAACACACACATTCGGCGGATTGATTAAGTTAATAATATGGTATAATTAATATACGTGAAACTCGCTTTCGCCCCTACCCCCCCCTTTTTTTTAAGGAGAACAGAAATGTGCGACGACGGTAGTCGGGTTGATGATGGCCCAGGTGAAATAGACGACACCTGGCCGTATGAGGAGGAGGAAGTTTTTCTAATCCACGTTTCTGACGGTGGAGGATGTGTCGCCAAATTCGAGAGCCAGGTTCTCCCACGAGAGAGGACCAGGCTTGTGGCCTCGTGTGAAATGCCTGGGCGCAAAGTGCCAACGAGCTGGGGTTAAAACGAAAATGGTCCCTTGGGTAGCTGTAAAAACAGCTCCCTTGGCCAATAAAGAACAACCTAACAGTTCCGAGGCTCGACCTGTTGCGACAAGTGGTGCAACAGGTTTTTTTTACTTACAATATCGCCTTTTGGGCGGTTTTTTGATATAATGAATTTGAAAATAACCCAGCCAAAAATCCTTCGATAAACTCAGGATATTTAGGTGGGCAAGAAATTAATATTATTAATTAATAAAAAATATATGAAAGACAAAAATACAAAATGTTGTGGGGATGGTTGTAAAGATAACTGCGATAGCGAACCTTGCTGTGATGATAATTGTGGCAAAGATTGCTGTAGCGAACCTTGCTGTGGCAACGGATCTAGTAATGAGCCTTGTTGCGACAAAAAGAAAATTTCTGGTTGTGGAGCTTGCAATGGAGGAGTTTATGGTTTAGCATTTGTGGGAGCTGTGATTTATTATATTCAGCATGCAGAAACTTTTTGGATGGGAGCAATAGGATTTTTAAAAGCGCTTGTGTGGCCTGCTATATTAATATATAAGCTTTTGGAGCTATTAGCAAAATAAGAAAATAAAATTAGAAAACATGAAAATAAAAAGTGCAGAGTTTGCTAGAGGAATTACTGGGAATGATTATAGTACGCAGGATAACCTGCCACAGATTGCTTTTTTGGGTAGGTCAAATGCTGGTAAGTCCAGCGTTATTAATTCTTTAACTGCAAGAAAGAACTTAGTGCATTCAAGCAAAACTCCTGGTAAAACCATTGAGGCAAATTTTTTCTGCATTAATAATTTATTTTATCTTTTGGATTTTCCTGGGTATGGGTTTGCTAAAAGGAGTGTAGAAGAAAGAAATAAAATGGTTAAAAGGATTTTTTGGTATTTAGAATTTTCTAACGCTCGGCCAAAAGTGATTTTTTTGATTATTGATTCTAAAGTTGGCTTAACAGAACTTGATTTGGAAATGCTAAAGATTATTAATAAAAACGAACACAAAGTAGTTATTGTTGCTAATAAAGTGGATAAATTGCCACAAACAAAAAGAAAAGATAAAATTTCATCAATTATCAGAGAAGCAGAAGGTCTTGAGGTTTTAGAATATTCTGCCAAAACACATGAAGGCAAAGAAGAATTATTTAAAATTATTGAAAACTTAATATAAATATATGTCAGAAAAATTTAATTATAGAGAATATAGGGACGATTTAGCAGAAGAAATTAAACAAGAACCAGATAAAGATAAAAGATGGGATATTTTGGAAAATGCAAGAGAAACTAATGAATTTAAGGTTGCTAAAGAAGAAAAAATGTTAGAAAGGTATGAAACTTCAATTGAAGAGAGATATCCAGATATTATTGCAGAAATTAGAGGGGGATTTCCAAAATATGCAGAAAGATTAAATGGTTTAAAATTTTTTGAATTTCCCGATATTGAAACATACAAAAAAATTGCATTTTCTGATGGTAATGAAGGCGATTATACAGCATTTTATCTTCCAGAATCGCATAGAATTTTTGCAGTTAAAGATCTTGTTCCTAATGAAAAGATACTACCTATTGATATCTCGCCAGAGATGCTGACAAAATTTAAGATGCTTCACGAACTTACTCATGCAATCTCTTATAGGTGTTTAGATGAATTACCTTCAGCTGTAAATGTGGGTGTTCAAAAATCAGTATTATTAGAAGATGGAAAAATAAAAAATGAAAATTTTGGCTTAAATGAAGCACTCACGAATTTTTTTGCTTTTAGGGTGTTTCCGGAGATTGCTCGAAATCCTGAAGATATAAGGAAAATTAATGAATTACGTAAAACATCAGGAGTTTTGACAATTCCTGCCGAAATAGCAAATGTTGTTGGAATTGAGGTATTAGAAAAAGCGTATTTTGATGGTGATGTTGAAGGTTTGCGTATGGCTTTAAATAAAAAAGGTATTAACGGAAGTACGATTTTTTCTCTTATGGAGCAAAGAGGGGGTGGAGAAGTACTTAAAATGCTTTCTAAATCAAAACGTCGCAAAAGATAGATATCGGT
>CAINMG010000111.1 GCA_903850725.1 Candidatus Staskawiczbacteria bacterium | reverse complement strand
TATATTATACACCCTAAAAATAATATATGCAAATAATAAAAAACGCCCGTTTATTCACAGGCGTCTTTTTTTTATTTTAATATCCGCTGTCCATCATTGAGTTTGGCATACCATGATTATGGCTATCTTCTTTTTTTGGTAAATCTGCCACAATAGCTTCTGTTGTAAGCAACATGCTGGCAGCTGAAACTGCATTTTCTAAAGCGGTTCTGGTAACTTTTGTTGGATCCACTACTCCAGCTTTTATCAAATCTTCATAAACCATTGTGCTAGCGTTGAATCCAAAATCGCCCTGAGCCTCTTTTACTTTTTGCACTACCACTGCCCCATCAATTCCGGCATTTTGAGCGATTTGCCTTATTGGCTCTTCAACTGCACGCTTTAAAATGTTTATTCCAGTTTTCTCATCTCCCTGTGCTTCTAAATTTTCCAATACCAAAGAAGCTCGTAATAAAGCCACCCCACCACCCGGCACAATTCCCTGTTCTACTGCACATTTGGTAGCATGCAAAGCATCTTCTGTTTTGTGTTGTTTGGCTTTTTGCTCTACTTCTGTAGCTGCTCCCACTTTAATAACCCCTACTCCACCAGATAATTTTGCTAATCTTTCTTGGAATTTTTCTTTGTCCCAGCCCGAGGCTGGTCCGCCTTGGGCGGAAAAACTTTCAAGTTGAGTTCTAATCTGAGCGATTCTATTATCAATATTATTTTTATCTCCTTTACCCTCAACAATAGTTGTATTTTCTTTTGTAGCAATTATTCTTCTAGCTTGCCCCAACATTTCAATTTCCACATTTTCCAATTTCATACCTTTTTCTTCTGAGACAACTTGCCCTCCAGTAATTATAGCTATATCTTCAAGCATTTTCATTTTTCCTATCACCAAATCCTGGAGCTTTAATTGCCAAAGCAGAAAATATTCCTCTTAATCTATTTAAAATCAAAGTAGCCAAAGCATCACCATCCACATCATCGGCAATTATCACCAATTCTTTTTTACCAATTTTAATTATTTTTTCAAGCAATGGTAAAACTTCTTGCAAACTACTTATTTTCTTATCTGTAATTAAAATATACGGCTCCTCTAAAATTGCTTGCATTTTTTCTGAATCAGAAACCATATAATGTGAAATATATCCCCTATCAAATTGCAAACCTTTAACAATCTCTTTAGACAGTCCAAATGTTTTTGATTCCTCAACTGTAATTACCCCATCTTTACCAACCTCATCCATAACTTGAGCTATCAAATTGCCTATTTCTTTGTCCCCAGCAGAAATTTCTGCTACTTGAGCCATTTCTTCGCGCGTGGCAATTTGTTTTGACATTTTTTTAAGTTCAACCAAAATTGCATCTTTTGCTAAAACAATTCCACGACGCAAAGCCAAAGGGTTAGCTCCAGCAGCGACATTTTTTAGACCCTCCGTGGCAATTGCCTGACAAAGCAAAACAGCAGAAGTTGTTCCATCCCCAGCAGTGTCGTTGGTTTTGCTTGCTACCTCTTTGATGATTTCAGCTCCAATATTTTCAACTGCATCCTCCAATTCAATTTCTTTGGCAATACTTACTCCATCATTTGTGATTGTTGGGCTTCCAAAACCAGAACCCAAAACAACATTTCTGCCTTTTGGCCCCAAAGTTACTTTAACTGCATTAGCTACTTTATCTAATCCAGCTTTTAAAGCCTTTCTTGCATCCTCTGAATATTTTATTTGTTTACTCATAATTTTATTTTAGAAAAGCGAGCCAAATAAATTTTTCGAGCACGCGGGTGCCCCGCAGAGAGACCGTGGCGCGCAGAAAAATTTGATTTGGCGAGCTTAAAAAAGTTTATTTTGCTGAACGCTGTTATTCAATAATTGCTAAAATATCTGATTCTACTGCAATTAAATATTCTTTATCCTCAACCTTAATTTCACTTGGTCCATATTTTGCAAACAAAACTTTATCTCCTGGCTTTACAGACAAAGGGACAATTTTCCCATCATCTGTTTTTTTGCCAGGCCCAATTGCAATTACTTTACCAGTTTCTGATTTTTCTTTACTGGCAGTTTCTGGCAAAAAAATTCCTGACTTAGTTTTTTCTTCTTCCTTGATTGGCTCAATTAAAATATGATCTGACAAAGGTTTTATATTCATTTTTTAATAATTTTAATTATATATT
>CAINMG010000110.1 GCA_903850725.1 Candidatus Staskawiczbacteria bacterium | reverse complement strand
TTGCAAAATTTTAAAGCCCTTAAAAGTCATTTAAATAGTTAGTTTTTTAAAAAAATCATAAAAAATTATTAAAATTTGTACTCTGAAAAACCATCTATCTTTTCCACTTTTGCTGTCTAGTTTACGCAGACCACCTTAGTTGATCAATCAAATGAACGTACGTAGCTCTCTGCTGTACAGTCATTGCACGTTCATATTGAGCTTGATCTGACTCAACCCAGTACACGCCTCCAACCACCAAAAAAGGCCACAACAAAAATGACAAAACACCACGTTTTGTGACTCATCGCATCTCCTTCAATTAGGTTTGTTGCCGCCCCGATTAAATCGGGAGTAAAATGTACAATATCCTATCTTTACATATTATATGTGAAATGTCAAGGTTGCGAGAGTGCAAAATTTATGATATAGTAATATATTAAAAATCACAAATTACAAATACCAAATTACAAAACTCAAATCCCAGATAAACGCAGTTCTCAAGATTCAAATATTTTTGGATTTTGAAAATTGAAATTTGTTTGGAATTTGTTGCTTGGAATTTGGAATTTCAAATATATGGATAAGGATATTTTTTCCTTAGATATTGGAGGCAAAAAGCTAACTATTAAAACAACCACTTGGACAGAGCAATCTTCTGGGTCTTGTTTGGTTCAATATGGAGAGACAACTGTAATGGCAAATGTGGTAATGTCTCCAAAAAATGTAGATGGCATGGATTATTTCCCACTTACAGTAGAATATGAAGAAAAGTTTTATGCAGCAGGTAGAATTTTTGGTTCAAGATTTTTGAAAAGAGAATCTCGCCCAACCGATGAAGCTATTTTAACTGGAAGAATGATTGACCGCGCCATAAGGCCTCGCTTTCCAAAAGATTTTAAAAAAGAAGTGCAAGTAGTTGTTACTTGTTTGTCTTGGGATGGCGAAAATGACCCAGATGTACCAGGCTTAATTGCAGCTTCTTTTGCTTTATCTATTTCTCAAATTCCTTGGAATGGCCCACTTGGAGCTGTAAGAATTGGGAGAACAAATGGAGAATGGATTGTAAACCCAACTTATGCCCAAAGACTTGAAGGCAATTTTGATTTAACTTTAGCTGGCATAGAGAACGATAAAAAAGAAGTACTTGTAAATATGATTGAAATGGGAAGCAAAGAAGCAACCGAAGAAGACACGATGCAAGCTGTAAAATTGGCAGATAAAGAACTTAAAAAAATAATTGATTTTCAAAGAGATTCTGCTAAGAAAATTGGTAAAATTAAAGCTGTTTTTGAGCCAGCAGTTGAAAGTGGCCTTGATTCAGAAATTAGAGAACTATTGGGCGATAAATTGGATAAAGCTATTACAAATGCAAAAGCAGGAGAAAAAAATCTTGGCGATGCTGAAGGCTTAAAAGAAGAAGTTATAAAAGCCATTAAAGAAAAATATCCTAATGAAGGAAAAGAAAAACAAGTTCTGCCATTTTTTGAAAAAGAAATGGAAAGAATTATTGTAAGAAATATTTTAGAAAAGGATCAAAGACCAGATTTTAGAAAACTAGATGAGATAAGAGCTTTATCTTGCGAGGTAAACGTCTTACCAAGAACTCATGGCACAGGAGTGTTCAACAGAGGGCTGACTAGAGTGCTTTCAATCCTTACCTTGGGAGGGCCAAGTGATCAACAGGTTTTAGAAGGCATGGAATTTGTAGGCAAGAAAAGATTTTTACATCACTATAATTTCCCACCATATTCAACAGGCGAAACAGGATTTTATAGAGGACCAAAAAGAAGAGAGATTGGGCATGGAAACCTTGCTGAAAAAGCCTTACTCCCTGTTATCCCAAGCCCAGAAGACTTTCCATATACAATTAGAATTGTGTCTGAGGTTATGTCTTCAAATGGCTCTACATCTATGGCTTCAACTTGTGCTTCTTGTCTAGCATTGATGGATGCTGGAGTGCCAATTAAAGCTCCTGTGGCTGGAATTTCTATTGGATTAGCTCATGATGAGCAAACAGGTATATACAAACTTTTAACTGATATTCAAGGTCCAGAAGATCATTTTGGTGATATGGATTTTAAAGTAGCTGGAACCAAAGATGGCATTACAGCAGTTCAAATGGATACTAAAATTGATGGCATCTCAGAAGAAATTTTTGCAGAAGCTCTAAAGCTTGCAAAAGTCGCTCGCATGAAAATTTTAGATACAATTACCAAAACACTTGCCGAGCCAAGAAAGGAACTGTCACCTTATGCTCCAAAAATTGTTTCATTTAAAATCAATCCTGAAAAAATTGGAGAGGTTGTTGGGCCTAAAGGATCAGTTATCAACAAAATTATTGACGAGTGTAATGGCATAGCTATTGACATAGAAGATTCTGGACTTGTTTCTGTAACTGGTCAAAATCAAGATGATGTTAACAAGGCAGTTGGCATGATAAAAGATATTGTTAGAGAAATTATGCCAGGAGAAATCTTTCAAGGAGTAGTCAGGAAAATTATGGATTTTGGAGCTTTTGTAGATATTTTACCAGGTCAATCTGGCTTGGTTCATATTTCCAAATTATCCAAAGAAAGAGTTAACAAAGTAAGTGATGTGGTCAAAGAAGGGGATAAAATTCCAGTTAAAGTTGTTGGCATTGATGACCAAGGCAGAATAAACCTCTCCGCAGTAGACGCTGGCTTTGTCCCAAGTAAAAAATAATTTATATCAAAGCAACAAAAAACTGAGCAGGGCTCAGTTTTTGTTTTGCTAATAATTTATTTTGCTAGTAATTCTTTGACAATCTTGCTTACCTCTCCGCCGTCTGCTTTACCTTTAATTTTAGGATTTAAATCTGCCATTATTTTACCCATATCTTTCCCGCCCAAGGCGGGTCCGCCTCGGGCGGATATTTCAGTAATAGATTTTTGAACTAAAGCTCTTATTGCATCAACTGACAATTGCTCTGGCAAATATTTTTGTAAAACTTCAATTTCTTTTTTCTCGTTTTCAGCCAATTCTGGCCTTCCCCCTTTTTCATAAAGCAATATAGCATCTTTTCTTTTCTTGACCTCAGAACTTAAAACATCTATAACTTCTATATCAGACAATTCTGAAGCTTTTATAAGCTCTTGTTCTGTAACCTCTTGGCCATCTTGAGCCAGACTTATTGTAGGATCTTTAGACATTTTGTATCTTTTCTCTTTTTCTTTTGCCTGGAAAGAAGCTAGCACCATACGTAAAACTCCAAGCTCAAAAGCTTTGCCAGACTTCATAGCATCTTTCATATCTGATTTAATATTTTCTTTTAGCATATTATTTTACTTTTGGTTTGTTCATTTTGTCCTCAATTCTCTTTTTCTCTTTATTCTCAACTCTTCTTAAAGCAGAGTTCTTTTTTGACAAATCACTTTTAGCTCTTTTCCTAAACTGCTTTTTTCTGGCTTCAAGCAAAAGACCAGACTGTCTTACAGTTTTTGTAAATCTATGAACCAAACTTTGTGGTGACTCTTTTTCTTTTTTCTTAACTTCTAATACCATAAACGAAATTTTTAATTTTTAATTTTTAATTTTTAATCAATTTTAAATTGATTTCAAATTTCAAATTTCAAATTATTATTTTTTTAATTTTTTTTTCATTTCTTCTACGACCTCGTCTAATTTTATTTCTTGTTGCGTGCCTGTTTCCATATCTCTTACTGTCACAAAATTTTCTAAAGCTTCTTTTTGACCAAAAATCAAAACCCATTTGACTCCCATTTTGTTTGCAGATCTTAATTGAGCTCTTAATGAATCCTTAGAAAAAGATTCAGCCATTGGGATTTTTGCCTTTCTAAATTCTTCGAAAAGTTTTAAAGATTTCTTTTTTGCCATCAACCCCAATTGAGCCAAAAATATTTCCGGCTCCTCAACCTTAGCTGTTTTAACATCTCTTTGCTTCATCAAGCTTACAATTCTTTCTATCCCAGCTGCAGATCCACAAGCAGGTACATCTCTGCCCCCTAACATCTTGGCCAAATTATCATATCTTCCTCCGCCAATTAATGCCCCCAAAGATCCACCTTCTTCTGAATTTTCTACAATTTCAAATACTGTTTTTGTATAATAATCTAGCCCCCTAACCAAATAGGGATTTAAGCTATATGGTAGCTCCAATTCATCTAGAAATTCCAAAACTTGTTTAAAATGTGCGTGACAAGCCTCACACAAATGATCCACTATTTGTGGAGCACCAGCTTTTACAACTTGGCATTTTTCTTCTTTGCAGTCCAATACTCTTAAAGGATTTTCTTTTAATCTTCTTTGGCAATCAGAGCACAAAGATGACTTTTTTGATTTTAAATAGCTTGTTAATACTTTTTTAAAATATGGCCTACACTCAGAATCTCCAATACTATTTACTTGAATTGTGGTATTTTTAAAAGATAATTCTTTTAATATATCATAACTCATTTGTATCACCTGTCCATCAATTGAAGCTCCACTTTCTCCAAGAATTTCAAAACCAAATTGGTGAAATTGTCTAAACCTTCCAGCTTGAGGTCTTTCATATCTAAAAAATGGCCCCATATACCAAAGCTTTACGGGCTGTGGCAAATTGTGCATTCCATTTTCAATATAACTTCTAACTACTGGGGCAGTTCCTTCTGGCCTTAAAGAAACCAAATCTCCACCTTTTGTTTTAAACGAATACATCTCTTTTTCAACAATATCTGTACCCTGTCCAACTGCTTTCAAAAAAACATCTGTCATCTCTAAAATTGGCGTTTCTATTTTGGAAAAACTATAATAATTAGCCACACTTTCTACAGCCTTGGTTATTTTTTGAAAATATTTTTGATCATCTGGTAAAACATCATGCATACCAGATAATGTTTGAAGTTTAAATTTATTCATAATTTTAATAAATTGGCGCTGTTGCCAAATTTAATTTATCTATAGGCAAAAGCCTTAAAAAAACTTTCCCAACTATATCTTTTTTTGGTAAAACCCCCCAAACCCTTGAATCAAAAGAATATTTTCTATTATCTCCCATTACAAAGTACTCATCATTACCAAGAGTTTTTTTAATATCGCCTATTGTTTCTACGCCTGGCAGATATTTTGTTTCATCAATATTAATAATTTCCTCTCCTTTTGTAATTGTTACTTTATTATTTTTAACCTCTATTGTTTCCCCAGGAAGAGCCATTATTCTTTTAATAAATCTGTCCCCCTCATATCCTGCGATAAACTCAGTCTTAAAAACAATTACATCTCCTCTTTTGGGTTCGACAAATCTATAAGATATTTCATCTATAATTAAATAATTGCCATTTTGATAATTGGGCATCATGGATTCACCTTTTACTATAAAAGGCTGAAACAAAAAGTATCTTATTGGTAAAACAATTACCGAAGCAATAATCACAATTTTCGCAATTTCCCAAGCAGAATTTAAAAATTTTCTCCAAAAAACATTATTTTCCATAATCTATTATTACCATACTTTTTTGCCAAATGCAAGCCACACCCATCCCAACCCTTCCCCAAGGGAAGGACTGCTTATACGGGACCCTATACAAAAGTGTGTCTAGCATAGTATGATTAACAAAAACTATGCAAAATCATAAAACATTACGAAATCATAAAACATTAGCTACACAACTTTTAGAAAAAAGCATAAAAAATTTAAGAGAAAATTTAAATTC
>CAINMG010000109.1 GCA_903850725.1 Candidatus Staskawiczbacteria bacterium | reverse complement strand
AGAATTAATATTATTTTATTATACTACTTTTAAAAATACAATCAAATTTTGTAAACAAAAAGAGTGGATAACTTTTTGTTTCCACTCTTTTTTTACTTAACTATTATCTACCTAATTGCGAAAGCAATTTTGCAATAGCATCAGCCAGCGAAGCTACTTGCTTTTGAAGGTCTTCTAAAAGAGCTCCTGAATTTGTATTTAATGAATTATTAATTGCATTGCACTTATTTGAATTAGCTAAACTATCAGAGGCATTAATAGCGCAATCATTGTTTACATCATACTTAGAATCAAAGTTTGCCTCATTACATTTTATACTACTTCCGTATTTATTTATAAAATTTATTATTTCTGCACTTAAATTTAAACAATTTAATGATTCAATTGGTTTACTCATTTTAACATTATTACCACATGAATAAAGAGAATTTAACTTCTTAATAGTAGATGGTCCAACATTACCAGTTGAATATCTGAGTCTATAAGGAGTTAGTATTTCATCTTTATATTTATCTTGAAATGCTTTTAGTGCATAAAAAGTTCCAAGGCCAAAGACACCATCTTTATCTTTTCGATTTATAATGAATGATTCAAAACCTTCTTTCTTTAAAATGTTTTGCAAAGCTGAAACATCTTTACCTGTTGAGCCATAAAATAAATTACTTTTAAAATCATAACAGAGTGAGCCATTATCATTTCCTGAAGTAATTGTAAAATAATTATCACTTTTATCTAAAATCTGTAAATTACCAATAAAACTTTCTGCTTCAATTATATACGGTGCTTTAGTTGGAATATGATTTGGCATATCGAAAACTTCTTCTCCATCATTTACAACATTATACCCTAAGTCATATTCCTTGCCTTCTGGATATGCTCTCAATTTTATAGAATCAATTTTTTGTAACCCTAAGGCAATCCACTTCACAGAAATTTTTTCTCCATTACTTAAAACCTCCCCACCATTTGGGGAAATAATTTTAATTGATGGAGTCACACTACAAAAATCTTTTGAACTATTTAATTGTGTTTGACACTGAGCATCTGTCATTTTTCCAGATGATAATACATCGCTAGCATCTATTACTCCATCTGGCTTAATAATATATGTTCCATTTAGTTGAAGTTCAACATTAGTGTCATAAATACTATTATATTTTGAACTTTTGCAATCAATTGACGAACCATTGCTGTTTATAAAACCGACTATTTGGTTTGATAAATTTGCACAATTTACTGGAGGAGTTACAACAGAAGTAATGCAAATTCCATTATTACACTCACTGCCACTACCGCATGATTTTGGCAGAAGCCTACCAATCCCTCCAACACAATAATAATCAATAACATTTTTTTTATCTACAGAACAATAATCAGTGTATGTGGTGTTATTATAAACGATCTTGCCTGGTAGTATTCCTATGGAATTATAATTTGTACAAACAGCAAAGACGCTACTTGAAATTCCCATATACAAAAAAGCCACAGCTAATATGGCTACAAAATTTACATACTTTCTCATTAAATTTT
>CAINMG010000108.1 GCA_903850725.1 Candidatus Staskawiczbacteria bacterium | reverse complement strand
TCCGTAATCTTTGATCAGTGAGAAGGTTGGCTCTACTTTTTGTACTTTTTGTACTTTAGGTGGTTTGCCTGATGGTGTAGATAAAATGCGTATAATTGATAGGGAAAAAAATGAATACCACGAAGTTGTTAAAAAATACAACACAGACGAAATTATACATGAAACTCACGAATTACTAAGCAAACATAAAAAATAGTGAATATTACAAAATTTGTATCAAAAATTATTCACAAAAAAATAATATTTATGTTTTTAATTTATAACCTCTAATAGTATCAAGGGGCTTTTTTATTTGCTTCTTTTATGATAAGATTTTAAATAGTGGATTGGATTTCTTCCTCAATAGAGGTTCTAATTTGATTTAATCCTCTCCGCAGAATTTAATTGCCCTTGTCGTTCAATGGATAGGACGCAACGTTGCGGACGTTGTAATGCAGGTTCGACTCCTACCGAGGGCACAAAAAATTTGTTCATTCATACTTTTATAAGGAGTTTGTTATGGCTGACGAAAAGAAACAAACTGGTAGGGTAGAAGGCACCCAAAAAACAGATGAAGAAATACTTGCTTTGGGTAGGCGATATTTAGTGTGCGAATCTAAAGGAATATCGCCACTTGAAAGAAAGATGGACAATTGGCCTGGTGAGGATGATTTGGATATAAAGGTTCATTATAGCCGAAAGGGAAATCACGATGAAAAGTGATGGGCGCGTTTGTCTGACGCGCTTTTATTTTTTTATATATGTAGTAGAATAAATATATGAATATTTTTTTAAAAAGAAATATCGGGTGGATTACGGTGGCGATATTAGCAGTAGTGCCTATTTTAAGATGGTTTTTTGTAGGGCCTTTGAATTTTAGGTTTATAGATTTAAACGCAACTGCTACAAGTTTGGGACAAATTATTGGACTTTTGGGAATGATTTTATTTTCTATAAATTTGATTTTAAGCTCAAGGTTAAAAATTATTGATAAATATTTTGATGGCTTACCAGATGTTTATAGTATACATCACAAAATCGGAGCTATAAGTTTTTGTTTGCTATTGGCCCACCCATTGTTTTTAGTTGTTAAATTTTTTAGTTTTTCTATAAAATCGGCAGTAATGTTCTTTGTGCCACAAGGTGATGCTGTAAGCTTTGGGATTTATGCTTTGGCCTTGATGATTGCCTTGATGGTTTTGACTTTTTACATAAAGTTGAAATATCATATATGGAAATTTTCGCACAAATTTATGGTTTTAGTTTTTGTGTTTGCTATTTTGCATAATTTATTTATAACTTCAGATATTTCCAGAGATTTATTTTTAAGATATTATATTTTTACTTTTGCTTTTGTTGCTTTGATTTTAGGTTTTTATCAAGCATTTTTAAGTAAAATTTTTAACAGACATTTGGAGTATAATGTAATGAGTGTGGTAAAATTAAATGAAAATGTTTTACAAATTGGCTTAGAAGCGAAAGATAGAGAGTTAAAATTTATTCCTGGTCAATTTGTCTTTATTAGATTTTTGGGTGAGGGGGTTAGCTCTGAAAGTCATCCGTTTACTATTTCTTCTATACCAGAAGATGGAAAGCTTGAATTTAATATAAAGTTCTTAGGTGATTTTACAAGTCAACTAAAAAATTTAAAAGAAGGGGACAGAGCAATGATTAGCAAGCCTTATGGAAAATTTTCTTACAAAGAATTCAAAGCCAAAGAGCAAATTTGGATTGCAGGGGGGATTGGCGTCACGCCATTTTTAAGTATGGCAAGGTCTTTACCAAAAAACAGCAGTCAAAAAATTGATTTGTATTATTGTATTAAGAACGAAAAAGAAATTATTTTAAAAAATGAGCTTGATTTATTAAGCCAGCAAAAAAGTAATTTTAATATTTATTATTGGATGTCTGAAGGAAAAGATTTTATAACTGCAAATAATATTTTAGAATTAAGTAGCGGGGTGATTAGTAAAGAAATATTTTTATGCGGACCGGTTTCTTTTATGGAAAGCTTAAGATTGCAATTTGTAAAATTAGGTGTTAAAAATAATAATATACATTGGGAGAAATTTAGCTTTTAAAATTAAATAATATTATTAACTTGCCCGCCTTAGGCGGGAAATAAAATTTATGAAAAAAATTGTAACAATTTCGCTGGGAATATTCGTATTGGTTTTGGTAGTTGTTTTTGCAATGTGGTTTGGTTCAATGCAAAATAAAAGTGGTGTAAATCAAAACTCAGTGCAAAATCAAGAGCAAGTAGTAGAAAAACCAAAGTTAACTTTAGATATGCAGGAGGTAGCCAGACATAACACATCTCAAGATTGTTGGACAGTGGTGCGTGAAAAAGTTTACAACGTAACGGCATTTTCTTCTTTACACACAGGTGGAGCAGATAAAATTATTTATAACTGTGGTAAAGATGGTACAGTTGGTTTTGATACAAAAGGTGAAAAGGGCTCACACAAAGAAGGAAGTATTGATGTATTAAATAAATATTTATTAGGAGATTTAGTAACTTATCCAGGAAAATAATTAAAATAAAAAGATAGACATCGGGTGTCTATCTTTTTCTCTATGCCATATAGAAAAGAAGAATTTACCAATGGCGAAGTTTATCATATAATTATAAGAGCCATTGACGATAATTTAATTTTTAAAGATACAAGCGATTATTTTCGTGGTATTTTTTCGATTTATGAGTTTAATAATTCTAAACGAGTAACAATTCAAGCTAAACGTAGACTTAGAATTGCCTTCAAAAAATTATTAGAAAAAGCAGATAGACATCGGGTGTCTATCAAAACTCCGGAGTTTGTGGATGAAAGAGATAAAATGGTTGAGGTTTTGGCCTTTTGTTTTATGCCAAATCATATTCACTTACTTTTAAAACAAATCAAAGATGGCGGGATATCTAAATTTATGCAGAAAAATGGGATTGGTTTAGGGAAGTATTTTAATACAAAATATCAACGAAAAGGTCATGTCTTTCAAGATACTTTTAAAGCAGTTCACATCGAAGGTGAAAATCAGTTTATGATAGTTGTTTCCTATATTTTTACAAATCCCGTCGCATTAGTTGAGCCGGGTTGGAAGGAAAACGGAATAAGAAATCATTCCGTTAAAGAGGTTTTAAAATTTTTAGAAAATTATAAATGGTCAAGTTATCAAGATTGCATAGGAATTCAAAATTTTAAATATGTTACGCAAAGAGATTTTTTGATGCAAGTTGTGGGTGGTGAGCAGGGATGCAAGAATGTTATTAAAAATTGGGTAGAATCAAAAATTAGATAGACATCGGGTGTCTATCTTTTTTGTTTGTAGTTTGCCTAAATAGGCTTATTTTGATATAGTTAAGGCAATCGAAATTAATAAGTTATAAATTTATGAAAACTGTAGGCATAATCGGTGGGCTTGGGCCCGAGACAACAGCAGAATTTTATTTGGAATTGAGTTTCCAATGTCAGAGATTGAATAAGGTTGCGAGACCCCAGATTTTAATTTATAGCGTTTTATTGCCTTATGATATCGAGGAAGATGCAATAGCAAAAGGAATTGGAGAAGAAAGATGTTTGCCACTTATCACAGAAGCTGCTATAAAACTAGAAAAAGCTGGTGCAGATTTTTTGGTAATGCCGTGTAATTCTTTGCATGTTTTTATTGAAGATTTGAGAAATTCTGTAAAGATTCCAGTTTTAAGTATTGTAGAGGAAACAACAAAATTTTTAAAAAAAGAAAATATCTCTGAGGTTGGAATTATTTCAACAGCAATAACTCTAAACAAAAAATTATACGAAAATTCTTTTTTAGAAAATAAAATAAAGCAAATTACTCCAGATGATTATCAGCAGGCAAAAATAGGAAAAATGATTCATAATTTAGTTTCAAACAGGCATGATAATAAAGATAGAGAAGAGTTAATCAAAGTGATAAATAGTTTTCAGGAAAACGGGATTGATAATGTTATTTTAGCATGTACTGATTTGCAATTGTTAATTCCACAGCACCAGAAATTAAAAATTTACGATACGATGAAGATTCTTGCTGATGCGACTGTCCAAGAGATATTAAAATAAATATTATT
>CAINMG010000107.1 GCA_903850725.1 Candidatus Staskawiczbacteria bacterium | reverse complement strand
TTAAATTAATAACTATTCTTTTATAATACCCCCCCCCCGATAGGTTTTAGCAATAGCAACTTATTCACAGCAAATAAATTATTCTTTTGCTAATGCGCCTTGTTTGTACACATTAGATGGATTCCACATTAAATATCCTGCGTAATTTTCTCCCAGGGCATCTTTAGTAGCTGTTATTTGTTCTTTGACCATTTCTGTCGTGTAAACTGCCCCCATATTAAAATCTTGTAGCCATGGCCTTATTTTTGCTTTAATTTCTTTACTCTTTTCTTTATTCTCGCTCTCGTCAACAACTGTCAATTCTTTTAATTTAAAATAATTATTTTCTCTTTGCAAAGCTGTATCCATTGAATATTTTACAACATCATAAGGATATAAGGCTGGATTTTTAAAGCTCAAGAAATTTGTAGCATAATGTGAAGGATATACCATGGGACAAACATAATCAAAATATTCAAATGAATCTTCTATTATTTGACCTATACCTAAATCATCATAGCTAATTGTACTTTGACCAAATAAATCTACAGACAACTTGGCATCTGGCAATTCTTGCCTTATTCTTTCAAAAAAGTTTCGCATAACCAAATGTCTTGGAGTTATGCCATCCCAATAAGGGAAAGCCATATTTTTGGTTTTGCCATCAGATGGAAAGCGAATATAATCAAAATTTATTTCATCAAATCCACGCGACAAAGCATCTTTAGCAATTGCAATATTATAATCTTGTACTTCTTTTGAAGAAGGATCTAACCAATACAAACCATTATTATCTTTCCATAGCTTTTCTCTTGCAACCAATGGCCAAGGCAAAGATGAGTCATATACTGCTAATTCTGGCCTTGCCCTTGCAAAAGCAGGATCTTCAAAAACAGAAAGCCTAGCAATTACATAAATGTTTTTTTCATGCAACTTTTTAATTAAGCCAGACAAATCTGTAATTATATTTTTAGAAGTTTTATATTTTACAACTTCTGGCACTTGCGATAAATAAGAAACATAACCCGTATAATCTTTGATATCAATTACAACTGCATTAATTTCTGTATTTTTTAAAATACTTTCTAAATATCCATTCACATATTTACTGCTTCCAGCTGACCAGCTGGTTAAGTAAATAGCTTTAATAATTTCTGGAGGGTTTTGTAATTTTTTTGAAAAATCAACTTCTACAATATCACTTTCTTCAGCTAATTTATTTTCCGGCAAAATTGGTAAAACAGAATTAGACAAAGAGGCGCCAAACATTGAACCTGTTTGCAAGGCAACTTGCTGATTTACTTGTAAACTAAAATACAGAGCCCCCACTATAGGCACCATCAAAACAATAAACATTGCAACTATAAACTTTTCTACTAATTCCATTGGGTGACCGACGGGACTCGAACCCGCAACCACCTCTGCCACAGAGAGGTGCTCTACCATTGAGCTACGGCCACCATAACTTTTGCCTGCACTGAGCTTGTCGAAGTGTGCCCCCGGGAAGAATCGAACTTCCATCTTAGGTTTAGAAAACCCGTATTCTATCCGTTGAACTACAGGGGCAATAATTGACATTATAATAACAAAAAAAGACCATTCAGTCAACCGACTATTTATTTAAATGGATCTTTGACATCAACTATTTGTTTGTTATCAAAACTTTCTTGCCTTTTTTTCCACTGATCTAAAACAAATTGATAGCCCTCTTCATCTAAAATTACTTGTTTTCTGCTTTTTATAGGATCTTTATTCTGTGCTAAATATATATATTGATAATACAAATATGATCCAACAAGTAAATCAAACATAATTAACAATAATATCACCAAAAATGCATGAGATCCCAAAAACCATGGAATCCTTTTTACATTATGAAATATCTTTTTACTATCGTTTATTATTGACTGAATAATTTTTTCTTTTTTCATAGTTATTTTGAATAAACTTTTATTAAACAATCTGTTTTGATAATTGCTGGCAAAACTTCGCCTTTTTTTGTAACCTCATTAGCCTTATTCATCTTTAAGCTTTGTACTGAAATCAAATATGGAGCATTTTCTAATTTATTTAAAAATTTTAAAGAATTTGCCAGACTTCCACTAAAATTAACTTGGAAAAATATTGATGACCAAACATCTTTTTCCACCTTTTGGATAGATGATGAGCTAAGAGAAATATTTAAATCTACATTAGAATCTTTTGCAATATCCTCTAAAAACTTTATCAAAACAATTGGGTTTTTGTAATCAATAAACATACTCTCTGCTGTCAGAAAATTATCCTGATAATATTTTTTATTTTGACTGAACTCTTTCAACTCTATCATCTGCTCTTCAAAAGAAAAAACTTCATTTTTTTGATTAATCAAATCAACAGAATCTTTCTTTATATCCCCAAACAACGGCCAAACAAAAAACATAATAATTACTATGGCTATAGCAACAAACAATGAAATATTTATATAAATTTTACTTTTGGTTTTCATATTCAAATGTTAAATAAAAATTTATATTACTAATTTTTGTCCAGCTCTCTGGCGGAAAATATGGATTTTTTATAATACTATCATTCTCAATATTATTCTTAAATAAAATAAGATTTTCCCTCAAATCACTAAACCCATAAATTGTTGTTTTGATATTACTACCGCTCTTTTCAGATGAAATATAAATTATCTCAACACCTTTAGGAATGTTAATTTTTAAAATCGCTTCTATCATTTCACCATAATATATTTGGTTAGAATAAAAATCTTTCAAGTTAGATATTTTTGTATTGTAACTCTTAATTTCATCTTTTGTTTTGTCCAGGCTGGAAAGATCTTCCTTGCTAATGATTTGTTCTTTCTGCGCAAAAATATCAATTAAAAGATAAAATTTCAATGAGAACAAAATCAAAATAAAACATACTAAAAAAGTAAGGAAAATAATACCTAAAACCACAACTAATCTATTTGTTTTCTTTAAAAGTAATTCCTTTTTTTGCTCCGAAGGTAAAAGATTAATCATATTTTATTCTTTTTTACTTACTCCCCTGATGCCCAAACCAATAGCTGTACAGAAAGATGCTAATTTCTCTTCTTTAATCAAGATACTTTTTTTATTTTTAAAACTTATGTTTAAAAAAACATCACCCACTTGCGTTTCAATTGAAATCTCTTTTGAGATAAATTCAGCCAAACCCTTTAAGTTTGAACCACCACCTGTCAATATTATTTTTTCTTGACCTGTGGGAGGAGTCAACGAATGGTCATGAGACACATGATCTTTATAAAAAATTAAGTATTTTTTTATCTGCATAACCAGTTCATTTAATGCTGGATAAATAGCTGTATAAATTTTTCGCGATTCATCAGACTCATCTTTTTTTAGTAATGAATAATTTATTTTCATTTTTTCAGCTTCTTCTAAAGACACTGAAAATTCTTTAGCTATTGCTTCTGCAATTTGACTAGATGAAACTGGCACAGAAGAAGTAAATCTTATTGATTGTCCAGAAAAAATAATAATATTAGAATTTTTCTTGCCATAGTTTACCAAGATTAATGGCACAGAGCTTGTTTCATCTTTTACTAAAGATCTTACTATAGCTTGTGATTCAACCTCCAAAACTACTGGCACTATGCCCGCTTTTTTAAAACAAGAAAGATAAGAATCAACTGTTACTTTGGGCATAGCTACCACTAAAATATCTAAATGGCTAACTTCACCTACATCAGTTCCAATTATTTGAAAATCTAGATAAACTTGGTCTAAGGGCATTGGTATATAATTTTCTGCTTGGAACAAAACCGCTGATTGCAGTTCTTCCTCTTTCATAATTGGCATTTGAATAACTTCTAAAAAAGATTTTTCTTCTGGCAAGGCAACTACAGCATATTTTGTTTTTAATTTTTTACCTGCTTGAGGGTTTATAGATTTTTTAATAGCTTTTACTAATTCATCTTCATTTTTGATAACTCCTGAGACAACAATGCCTGGCTCAATTTCTACTTCATTAATAAAATCAACTTCAAAAAAATTACGCTTTTTTTTAAGCTTCAAAACTTTGACCGCAGAATCACTTATATCAATTCCAAACATTTCTAATTTTAAATCTAAAAACTTTAGCATTATTTATTTTAACATTTTTTATAGTCCCTTTACAATAGCTATTCTTTAAACTATATTTAATGAAATGGAAAAAATAGACAAAAATTTAAATAATATTTTAATAGTTTCAATCACCCCCTACTTTTTAGAAAAAGAGTTTTTGTGGTTTGAAGAAAATTTAGAAAAAATTATAGAAGCTAAAAAATCTCAAAGCTTTTTTGAAGATAATATTGTTTTTTTAGAAAAAGATACCAGCTATAATTTTTCTCAAATTTTGCGCAAGTTAGATGAAATGGGTTATGAAAAAGTTTTTACCGTCAGAGATCCAGGAGAATTTTCCCAAAAAGGCGGAGTAATTGAAATTTTCCCTGTAAATTATAAAAATGCCGTACGGCTGGATTTTTTGGGAAATACCTTAGAAAATATCAAAATTCTAACAGCAGAAGTTTTAGATGAGAAAAAATCAAAAAAACTTCTGCAAAATAAACTAAAGTCGCAAAAGATATTTTCTGATTTAAAAAATTTAAAAATTGGAGATTATCTTGTCCACCTTGATCATGGTATAGCCAAATATTGGGGAATAGAAAAATTTGAAATTGATAAAGAAACCTCATATTATGTTTTGGAATATGCAGAAAATGACAAGCTTTATGTGCCAGTGGGACTTGAAAGAAAACTTTCAAAATACATTGGATTTTCTGACCCCAAAGTTTCTCGACTTGCATCTATTCTATGGCAAAAAACCAAGAAAAAAATAAAAGAAGATGTAGAGAAATTGGCCAAAGATCTTCTGGAACTTTATGCAGAAAAAGAAGTTATTAAAAGAGCGCCTTACCTGCCAGACAAAGAAATGGAAGCTGATTTAAAGTCTGGTTTTATTTATGAAGAAACTCCAGATCAAATCCAAGCAATAACTGATATAAAAAATGATTTATCAAAAGAAAAACCAATGGATAGAATAGTTTGCGGAGATGTTGGTTTTGGCAAAACAGAGGTTGCTATAAGAACGGCCATGCTGGCAGTAGCTAATAACAGGCAAACAGTTTTGATTTGCCCTGCAACTATTTTGGCAAACCAACATTATAATAATTTTAAAAAACGGTTTGAAAAATTTCCTATAAGAATTGCTCAATTATCAAGATTGCAGAATAAATCTGAACAAAAGAAAACTATAAAAGATATAAAAGATGGCAAGATTGATATTGTAATTGGCACTCACAGGGTTTTGTCTCGCGATGTAGAATTTAAAAATTTACAATTATTAATTATTGATGACGAACAAAGATTTGGTGTTAAACAAAAAGAACGATTAAGACAAATAAAAGCATCTTTAGATGTTTTGAGTTTATCAGCCACCCCAATTCCTCGAACAATTTATTTGGCAATGTCTTCTTTCAAAAATATTTCCTTGATCCAAACTCCACCAGAGGGTCGCGTGGCTGTTAAAAATTTTACCTTGCCTTACAATCAAAAAGTAATTAAAAAAGCCATCATTGACGAGCTAAAAAGAAAAGGCCAAGTGTTTTATTTGCATAATCGAGTGCAAACAATCGAAAAAACAAAATATGAATTACAAAATTTGCTACCCAAAGCCAAAATTGCCTTTATCCATGGCAGGCTTCCAGAAAAAAAGCTAATTGAAATAATGGATGATTTTCAAAAAGAAAAATTAAATGTTTTAGTAGCGACCACAATTATTGAAAATGGCATTGATTTACCAAAAGTAAATACCATAATAATTGAAGATGCCACAAAGCTGGGGCTAAGCCAAGCTTATCAAATCCGCGGAAGAGTTGGCAGGTCTTTTACGCAAGGTTTTGCATATTTATTTTATGAGGACAAAAACCTAACACCCCTAGCCAAAGATAGATTAAATGCTTTAAAAGAAGCTGAAGAGCTGGGCTCTGGTTATAGAATTGCTTTGAGAGATTTGGAGCTTCGCGGAGCTGGAAACATTTTAGGCAAAGAACAATCTGGTTCTATAAATAAAATTGGTTTAAATTTGTATTGCCAAGTTTTGTCCGAAGCAGTTGAAAAAATGCGTAAAAACTAAATGATATATTTTGCAAAAAAAACAAAGCGGTTTTACCCGCCTTGTTTTTTTGTATTTCATTTAATTATGAAGTAACAATACTAAAGTAATCATCGCTCTGATCTGAATTTATATGAGTAATAGGTCCTGCGCAAGCCTGTAAATCTACTTGTATTTTATATCTTCCCAAAACCAACAAATTTGCGACATTTTCCAAAAATCCAGAGCCAAGCCTAAAAGAAACTTCTCCGTTATCCATACCCGTGTAGCCACCTGTACGCAATGGAATTTTAACACCAGTGCTGTTGACTGCATAAATGTCTGCACAAGTCACTCCTGAAGGGTTAGAAACATTATATTTAACTGTTTTTACCTCCCCAACTTTCCAAATCTCCCCGCCATTTGGCGAAGTTACTGTGATTGATGGTTGAGTCGAGGCAGGAGCAATTGTAAAGTTTTGGCTTTGCTTATATAAAACGGAATTTCCAATAAATATGTGATAATCGTTTGCTGGTCTTAATGTTGAAGGAATAGTCCATGTAAAGTAACCAGCAGATAAAGAAACTGATGAAGTTATTATACTAACAATACCAGTTCCCCTGCCCGTACTCGGCTGGCTATCTTCTGCTTCCTGACTATCAGATTTAAGATAAATACTTCCGGCTCCGCTTCCTCCTGTCCATGTAATAGTTTTTGTTTCTCCAGCTTTCCAAATCTCCCCGCTATTTGGCGAAGTTATTGTGATTGATGGTTGTTGCTGTTGTTGCTCAACTTGTTTTATTAATAATGCAACTTGGCAATCTTTTTCATTACTAAATGTCTTCAATCCATAATACATAAATGCTCCGCAAAATTGTTTTTGCTGACAGGTTTTATTTGAATTATCGTACCACCATAAATTTTTACATTCTGCCACCTCTGGGCATTTGGCAAATTCGCATTTTGGAGCAACCCTGCCTACATAGCTTCCATTAGGACATTGTTTTGCATCCATCGTGCAAGCAACTGGTGTCACAACGCTACTGCAACCATAAAGTGCATTTAATTTTGCTCTTGTAGATGGTCCGACATAACCAGTTCCCTTTTTCAATCCACTTGGAGTTAAAATTGCAGAAGCATATTTTTCTTGTAATTCACTCACCAAACTTGCCATAGACTCATCATAAGATATAGGGCTAGCATAATCACTAGTTAAGATATTTTCTTTTCTTAATACATCAATCAAAGCTTGTAAATCATCAGATAAAACACCTGGACCACCTATGTTTCCCATATGAGCTCCTCCTATAGCAATATTTTTATTAAAATTATAGCACCATGCACCTGTGCCCTGATTTTGTTGTTGTTTTAATTGCTCTTGTAATTGAGCAATTTGTGTCATCAAAGCTTTTATCTGAGCCTGCAAGTCTTGAACTGTTAAAGCTCCTGCACTCCCAGAGAAACCAAAAACAGCAATTAATAATAACGCTGACAAAACTCAGATCGTGGTCTACGTAGTACAACCGGAACTCAGGGTCGGGCCGAATGTCAGGGTTGCGAACAGTGTTGGCCGGA
>CAINMG010000106.1 GCA_903850725.1 Candidatus Staskawiczbacteria bacterium | reverse complement strand
TTAATGTTTGCTGACCACGAATTGCCGACAATGCTACATCGGACTTCTGCTTTGAGGTAAAAACTTTTTTCATGTTTTTTGATTTCATTATACTCTAATTTTCTATCTTATGCACCTGTTCAGTTTTCGCAGTCCACCATAGCCACCCGCCCCCAACGTGATCCGATTCCCGGCGAGCGTGTAACCGGCGTCATTTATTGTAATTGAATTGAACAAGGTATCTGCGGCGATATCATTGCTTGTTGATTTGTTGGAAGCCGATGCAGGAAAAATAAGATCGTCTCCAGCCGATGGCTTAGTTCCTCCCCAGTTGGCATCTACATTCCACAAATTACTAACTGCCCCCGACCATGTTCTGGTGGCGGATTGGACTGTGTGAATTGGGAATAATAAAAGAGATAAAAATGTAAACACAAAAACACTGCATAATAAAACTGCAGAAAGCGTCATCCCCGACTTGATCGGGGATCCAGGGTTATTGCACTTTACTCTGGATTCCCGCTTTTCCGCCCCAGGCGGACCAGCCTTGGGCTGGCACGGGAATGACAGAGTGGCATATTTTAATATTTTTTTACTAAAGCTTGAGTCTTCACCATGCTGGTTATATTTTTTACTAAAAAAATTCAAGCTCACAATTTTCTGTGATAATTTTACAAAAACATTAATTAAATGGTGAAGACTTGACATAGGTTTATGATATGATATAGTTAATCTACAAATGGCTTCGGCCTCGCCCCGCTTTGCGGGGAGAAAAACGTCAAACCATCAAATTAAATCTTTGATGGTTTTTCGTATTTCTTCAAAAATTATATTTTCTATAGAACCAATCTTATTTATCAATCGTTTTGTATCAATTAATCTAATTTGAGAAGTAATTAGCCATGCATCTCTACCACTAACTTTACCTAAATAAAAATGATATGGGTTCTTTTTATTTGATGATGTCAAAGGCACAACGATACAAACATGTTTGCTAAAACCTTTTAATATTAAAACTGGACGCTCACCACATACGCCAGTTCCGTCTTGCTCAAAACCTATATTTGTACCCAAAGAACACCACCAAATTTCTCGCTGACCATAAAACTTATTTTCATTATTGCTATGAATTTGTTTTTTATTTATATTCCATTTATCAAAATCCTTTTTCATTTTGTTTATAATAACATAAATTTTTAAATCGATCTAAACTAAAAGCACTGCACAAATCAGAAAATATATTATTCAATTATTATATCATATTCAAAAATCAAAACAATTACCTTGCCTGTGGATAAGTTTTAGCTTAATTAAATATAAAAAACAGCCTAAAGATTTAACTCTTAAGACTGTTTTTGCAAAAATATTTTAGATATTAAATATTTTTCCTAATTTCTTCTGCTAATTTTTCTAATTCTGCAAAATCAGCTTTTGGCCCCATTGTGGTATTTGTGTGCCCTGGATATTTTTCAAAAAATACCACGTCCCTTTTCCAGCTTTTTTTAGACTCATCATCTAAACCTCTCATAGGATAAAGTTTTATATGAGCATGATTCACTCCTTGCCCCTCCATGACCATAGTTGTTCTTTTTACACCCAAAGCTTTGTCAATTAATTTCACAACTTTTTTTACAGCTATCATAAGCTCTGAATAATTGCTTTCCGCCATTAAAAATACATAAGAATCATGATGTTCTTTCGGCATTACGAGCGTCATGCCTTTGGTATTGGGAAAAGCATCCAAAATAGCTAGAAAATTTTCATCTTCCCAAATTTTAGCACAAGGAATTTCTCCTTTAACAATTTTACAAAATATACAATCTTCCATTATTTTACTTTATAAATTAATGTCATATTTGCTGTAATTTCAAGCTCGCCTGTTTGAATGCTTGGAGCAACGCTTGATACTTCTTTTGCCATGTCTGAAGCTCCCATTCCATACATTGGTGATGGATAATAATTATTAGACTCGTACACATTTACTAATTTTACCAATTTTAAACCCGACTCTTTGGCTAAATTTTGAGCTTTTATTTTTGCTTCTTCTATTGCTTTTGTTCTTGCTTCAGATAAAACCTTTTCCCTGTCATCAACTGTAAACTGCAATTGACCTACTGTGTTTGCTCCAGCTGTTGTGGCTTTGTCCAAAATATCATTTATTTTATCAAAATTTCTTATTTTTACCGAAACTGTTTGATCTAAACTATAGCCCTTAAAAACCTGCCCCGCCTCTGTCCAGTCATAAACTGGGCTTAAATTATAATTTGTTGTTTGAATATCTTTATCAGCCACACCTAAATCTTTTATAGCTTTTGTAATAAGCGCCATTTTTTCATTATTTTTATTAACAGCATCTTGTGATTTAATTTCTTGAGTCTTAACACCCAAAGACACCACAGCAATATCTGGTTTTGCATAAATTTTACCCACACCTGATACTGACAAATCCTGTTGTATATTTTGCGGTAAAGCCTGAAATTGATATACCAAACTACCTACGATTAAAACTATTACAGCTAACACCAATAACCCTGACAAAATAAAAACTCTGTCAGACAACTCGAATTTTTTTATATTTGCTTCTTCCATATTATTTTATTTTTTTATCCGATCATATAAATTATTTTAAGATGATGAGATAAAAAAACATTAATTATATTTTACAAAAATTACTCAAAATAAATTGGTTCATCGCGCATATCAAAATTGAACTGCCGTGGTGTAAACTCGCCACAGTAATTACTGCTACATGGCTTTAATAAAGGAAAATATCCGTAATCAATTGCAACCCAATGCTTATCTTTAACTTCAAATTCTTTTTCTAACTTTACCTCTCCTTTTATAGATACAGCATATATAGAATGAATTCCTTTCGATAATGAAAGCTGAAATTTTTTCCAATTATGCCCTCCATTTTGGGAAAAATTCTGTTCTACAACAACTTCGCCATCAATAAAAATTTTGATATCAACAGGATCTATGGCAGAGCTCTGATTGCTTACATAAAGAATAAAATTTCCATTTTGATTTTGTTCTAACTTCCCAATTTGTAAATTATAACCAATCAGCTCAGCGTCATTAATTATCCCGCCAGCATATTTTGTGTTTAGAATCTTAATTGAAAAATTATATTTTTTGCCTAACTCAAACTGTTGAGGATTATTTGCAAACAAGATCATTTCTTTATCAAATAACGAACTATTTCCAGCAAGTTTGCTATCTTCTGAAATAATAATATTGTCTCCCATACATGTTTTGCAAAATGCACCCTTTGGACAAATAGGGCAAGTATAAATTTCTACGACGTAACCTTCGGTATTATAATTTCCAGAACTAAATTTATTCAACTTAATTTCGTGTATTGGATAAAAAGTAAATTTAGAAGCCTCAGGATAGGTTACATTGTTTTGCAAACTCTTTGGCAAAGAGTACTGCCAAAAATAAAATATGCAACCCATTGCAACAATTAAAATAAGAATAATTACAAGTATAAAAATAAATTTTCTATTCATGTATTTGCTTCAAATTAATCTTTTATTTTATTTAATTTTACTATTCTGTTGTTTGCCCGTCAAATTCTGCTTCTTCTGCTATTGCCTGCTCTTTAGTAATACGCACAATTTGATCTTTGTGATGTGCTGGGCTATAAATTGTATAAAGTTTCAAATCTTCTGTTTCTGAAACATTAATAACATTATGCTCTGCCCCACAAGGAACTACAACAGCAGAGCCATCTTGCACTTCGTATTCATTACCATCAATTATTACTTTTCCTTGACCTTTTTCAAACCTAAAAAACTGATCATTATCTGCGTGCACTTCCATGCCAATTTCCTCTTTTGGTTTTAAACTCATTAAAACCAATTGACTGTGCTTACCAGTATAAAGCACTTTTCTAAAATTATTATTATCTAAAGTCTCTTTTTCTATATTTTGGCAAAATCCTTTCATATTTTTATATATTTTAATTATAATACTTTCATTGTACATACTTTATTTATTTAAATCAAGAATATATAATTTCTTGCAAGGAAAAAAGCAGTAATCCACAGCGCGCACACTGCAAATTACTGCCCTAATATGCGTATTTGTCATTTCGGTTTTGGAGTTATCGTAACTCCTCTCCAAAAAACCGTCCAGGCGTACACAAATCGCCCGGGAGCGATACCATTGACTCGACAATGGCGTTAAGGGAAATCGTTCAGTTCCCGCGCCGGCGGTTAGGCCGAATTAAAAGTGTACAAATGGCTCGCGACGCGAGCCATCATGAAACACCGTTGGTGTTTCATATGCCACCCCCTTTCTTGATGGGGTTAATTAATATGGGTGTGCATTATCGGGCTTGCGTAGAGCTACAAATTGCACACCCGTTTCGTACCTATTTTTATATTACAATATTAATAATTTATTGTCAATAGATTGTGTGCAAACAAAAAACTGCTAATGCAGGTTTATTTATATATTTCAAGATACCAAATTATTTTCTTTAGTTTGTAATATAACTATTTCTA
Organism: Candidatus Staskawiczbacteria bacterium; assembly: GCA_903850725.1. Lineage (GTDB taxonomy): Bacteria > Patescibacteriota > Minisyncoccia > Minisyncoccales > Staskawiczbacteraceae > XYB1-FULL-32-11. Next base: position 123 of record CAINMG010000106.1, on the reverse strand, counting down.
TATGTTTAAATAGGGAAATTTACTGGCGGGTTGGTATCTATAATTTTTTGAGATTTTTTGTGAGCAGTAAACAAAACAGCAAAACCAATTAAGCATAATACAAAAGATAATATAAATGGAGCC
>CAINMG010000105.1 GCA_903850725.1 Candidatus Staskawiczbacteria bacterium | reverse complement strand
TCTAATATTTATTACCTCGCTCATTTTATATGACAAATATAGAAGTCAAAAAATATATTGCGGAAGCTGTAGGAACTATGGCTTTAACTTTGATTGTAGCGCTTTCATTGGCTGGAAAATTTCCAGTATCTACAGCAGTTTTAGCTGGTTTAACTTTAACATTGTTTTTTTATACAATAGGTCATATTTCTGGAATGCATATTAATCCTGCCATTACAATTGGAGCTTGGTCAATAAAAAAGATTTCAAATAAAGACGCAATTGCTTATGTAATCTCTCAATTTTTTGGAGCAGCTATTGCTATAATATTAGTTACAGCTTGTGGGATTGAATTTGCCAAATTATCATTATCAAATAATTCTTTATTAATAGCTTTTGCTGAATTATTGGGAACTGCATTTTTTGCTTTTGGAGTGGCTTCTGCACTTTATAGTAGAACACCAAAAGATATTGCTGGGATGATTGTAGGATTTTCATTATTTTTTGGCATTGCCATCTCAGCTTTATTGGGAGCTAACGGAATTTTAAACCCTGCAGTTGCTTTTGGGGTAAAATCCTTTGATTTAATGTATGTTTTAGCTCCAATTTTGGGAGCAATAATAGGTATGCAAGCATATAAATATCTTTCAGAATAATTTTAAGCAAAAAAGTCGAGAATAAGACACTCGGCTTTTTTATTGTCAATGGTTGCGGGGTGGTAAAAATTCTGTTAAAATGTATAATTAGTTTATAATAGAATTAAATAAAATTTTTAAAATTATGCAAAGATTTACAATTGCAGAAACTGCAAAACATATTGGTGAAAAAGTAAAAGTATCGGGCTGGGCAGACACAATAAGAGCTCATGGCAAAATTTTGTTTGTGGATCTTCGTGATAGAAGTGGGATTTTGCAACTTGTTTTTGTGCCTTCAAACAAGGAAGCATATGAATTGGCTCAAAAAGTAAGGACTGAGTGGGTGCTTGAGTTGGAGGGTCAAATTGTCAAAAGGCCAGAAAATATGCAAAACAAAGAAATGGAAACAGGGCTTGTGGAGCTTTCAGTAGAGAAATTGACTGTATTGTCAGAATCTGCGACATTGCCAATTTCAATTAACACTGATGGAAAGGAAATAAATGAAGAATTGCGAATGAAATACAGATATTTGGATTTACGTAGACAGAGAATGAAAAATAATCTTATTATGCGACATAGGGTTATAAAATTTATTAGAGACTTTTTAGATAAAGAAGGATTTATTGAAATTGAAACACCAATATTAACCAAATCAACACCCGAAGGTTCGCGTGATTTTATCGTGCCGTCACGTCTTCAAAATGGTAAATTTTTTGCTTTGCCTCAAAGCCCTCAGCAGTATAAACAACTTTTGCAGGTCTCAGGAATTGAAAAATATTTTCAGATTGCAAAATGCATGAGAGATGAAGATTCGAGGGGGGATAGGCAATTTGAACACACACAACTTGATATGGAAATGAGCTTTGTAGAAAGAGAAGATGTTCTTGAATTGGTAGAAAGAATGTTTATTACTTTTATAAACGCACTTTATCCAGAGAAAAAAATTCAGGAAATTCCATTCCCAAGAATTCCATACAAAGAGGCAATGGAAAAATACAATTCCGATAAACCAGATTTAAGGACAGATAAAAATGATCCAAATCTTTTGGCATTTTGTTGGATAATTGATTTTCCATTTTTTGAAAAAACTGAGGATGGCAAGGGTTGGACTTTTGTACACAATCCATTTTCAGCACAAAAAAAAGAATTTATACCAGATTTAATGGCGGAGAAAAATATCGGTGAAATTGTTGCTAATCAATATGATATTGTTTTAAACGGATATGAATTAGCAAGTGGAGGAATTAGAAACCATAATTCCCAGGCTTTAGAAAAAGTTTTTGAAATAATGGGTCATAAAAAAGAAGAAATTAGAAAACAATTTGGCCATATGCTAGATGCTATGAGTTTTGGTGCGCCTCCACATGGAGGAATTGCTCCGGGAATTGATCGAATTATGATGCTTTTGCAAGGTGAGCCAAATATAAGAGAAGTAATTGCTTTTCCAAAAACAGGTGATGGTAGGGATCTAATGATGCAAGCACCAAGTGAGGTTTCAGAAAAACAATTAAAAGAATTGGGCATAGAAGTTTCAAAAAAGCCTGTAAAAAAGAAAAAATAAATTTAATGGAAAATAATAAGTTATTAGACAATATTGTTTTGTTTTCTGCATTGATAATAATGTTTGGGTTTTTTTTGGTTTTTACGCAAATTTTTTCTGGAAATTTAGAAAATGTTGTTTTAAAGATGACAGGTCTTTCCAGTTTTGGGCAAAGTAATCTTGTTTTAAGCGTTGAAAATTTTACTATTAACTCAAAGGCAGGCTACCTTGTCAAAACTAACGAATTTTCTCAAGATGTAATATATTCTAAAGACGCATCAAATAAAATGCCTATAGCCAGCTTAACTAAATTAATGTCAGCTATAGTTGTTTTAGGCAATATCAAGTTAAGTGATAAAATTATAATAACCAAAGATATTGAAGATTGGCAGGAAATTAAAACAATAAAAGAAAATGAAATATTTACAGCAGATGATTTGTTAAAAACTTCTTTAATCGAATCTAATAACTCTACAATGATTGCTTTGGCAAGAAGTCTTGGCGAGGACAAATTTGTTGAATTGATGAACAAAAAAGCAGAGGATATTGGTTTGGTGAATACAAAATTTTACAATGAAACTGGGTTGGATTTAAAAGATAAAGTAAGTAATTTTTCAACAGTAGAAGATCTTGCGAAGCTAACAAAATATATCTTGTATAATTATCCTAAAATTTTTGAAATAACAAAACAAAAGGAATTTTTATTATGCGACATAGAATTTAATTACTGTAGAACAGTCAAAAATACAAATTTATTATTAAATAATGATTCGCTTAAAGACAATGTTGTTGGTGGTAAAACGGGCGAGACAAAAATTGCCGGTGGCTGTTTGATTTTGGTTATTAAAGGTAAAATTGAGGGTGAATATTTTATTAGTATT
>CAINMG010000104.1 GCA_903850725.1 Candidatus Staskawiczbacteria bacterium | reverse complement strand
TTCAGCTGTAAGATGTGGTGGTAAAACAATTGCTGTTATGCCCTGCGGGATAAACCGAATTCACCCAGAAAACCAAGTAAAACTTTATAATGAAATTTTAGAAAAAGGTGGATTGATTATTTCAGAATATGAAGGTGATGCCCAGCCACAAAATTATACTTATGTGCAAAGAGATCGCATTGTGGCAGGTCTTTCAAAAGCTGTTTTGGTCACGGAGGCTGCGCTGAACTCTGGATCTTTAATTACTGCAAGCTATGCTAAAAAATTTGGTAAGAAAATTTTTGCTTTGCCGGGTCAAATCACTAGTGAGGTCTCAAGGGGCACACTTAAATTGATTAAAGAAGGGGCTGAGGCTGTGACAGAAGCTAAAGATATTTTAGATTTTTATAAAATAAAACCAGCTGATATGATAAATGTGTCTAGTGAGCTTTCTAAATCAGTAACTGCAAAAGCTATTTTTGGAGGTAAGGGCTTGGAACAAAAAATTTTTGAGCAATTGAAAAGAGAACCAATGAAAGCTGATGATATGGCCAGATTATTTTCCATTCCAATTGCAGGGCTTGGAACAGTTCTCACTATGATGCAATTAAAAGGATTTATTAATAACGAAGGCGACAAATATTTCATCGATTAAAATTAATTATAAAAAATATGCTTATAAAAGTTCCATCAGTGGCGAATTTGGGTTTAGAGACAATCAAAGTAGATATTGAGATCAATTTGGCAAATAAAGGTTTGCCGGGCTTTGAAATTGTGGGCTTGGCTGATAAAGCTGTAGCAGAAAGTAAAGAGCGAGTAAGAACTGCAATTATAAGCTCTGAAGTAGATTTTCCACAGAAAAAAATTACAGTAAATATGGCCCCTGCTGATGTACCTAAAGAAGGCTCTACTTATGATTTACCGATTGCGGTGGGGATATTAAGTAGCGTGCTTAACTTTTCAATCCCTGAAAAATCTTTGTTTTTGGGGGAATTATCATTTGATGGATCTTTGCGTCATACAAAAGGCGCTTTTTTAATGGCTTTGTTTGCCAAAGAATTTGGGTTTAAAAATTTGTTTGTTCCAAAAGATTCAGCCAATGAAGCAGCTGCTATAAAGGGCATAAAAGTTTTTCCAGTTGAAAGCTTAACTCAAATTTATCAGCATCTTTTGGGTCAAAAAGATATTTTTCCAGTTGTTTATAAGCAAGTTAAAGAAAATATTTTAGATAAAGCAGAATTTGATATGAAAGAAATTTTGGGGCAAGAACAAGCCAAGCGCGCCATGGAAATTGCAGCAGCTGGCGGGCATAATTTAATAATGATAGGATCCCCTGGTTCTGGTAAAACAATGTTGGCTCGTGCTCTGCCGGGAATTTTACCACCATTAAATGAAGACGAATCGCTTGAGGTAACTAAGATATTTTCAGCTTCTGGTGATATCCCGCCTGGAGGGTCTTTGGTAACACGCAGGCAATTTAGGTCTCCACATCATACAGCTTCTCTGGTTGGTTTAGTGGGCGGAGGATCAAAGCCACATCCTGGAGAAATTAGTTTAGCTCATAGAGGCGTACTTTTTCTCGATGAATTCAACGAATTTCCAAGATCAATTATGGAAGCTATGCGTCAACCTTTGGAAGATGGGTGTTTATCAATTTCTCGAGCTAAACAAAGAGTTATATACCCTGCAGATTTTATGCTTATAGCCAGTGCCAACCCTTGCCCTTGTGGTTATGCCATGCATCCTAAAAAAACTTGCAGCTGTGGTCCAAATCAAATTGCCAAATATCAAAAAAGAATTTCAGGACCTATTTTAGATAGAATAGATTTGCATATTGCTGTGATGCCAGTTGATACAGAGGAGTTTAAGGGAAACCAGCAAAATTCAGAATTTTTGGAAGCTTCAAGCAAAATAAAGCAAAGAGTTATTTTGGCGCGAGAAAAACAGCGAGTGCGTTTTGCAGATGAAATTATTCACTCAAACAGTCAAATGAAAAATAACCAAATTAAAACATATTGTAAGCTGACGTCAGATGTAGAAGAAATTTTACGCCAAGCAAGTTTAAAATTTAATTTATCTGCAAGGTCTTATATGAAAATGATAAAAGTCGCTCGCACTATTGCAGATCTTGATAATTCAGAAGAAATTGCAGTAAATCACATGGCCGAAGCTTTGCAATATAAACCCCGCAACACCGAAACCGCATAATTTTTCTTGTAAAAAAGAAGACCAGGGCGGGGTCCTGGTCGCGACGATAGACGACGATACTAGTATTTGCTGTCGATTGCGATCGTCAGTTCTCTAGGATTTGGTCGGTTCCAATTGAGAATTACGAACGGAAGGTTTTCTAAGCATACGTTCAGCAAAGATCTAGCCATCATCGAACTGCCAAACGAAGAAAGAACATCGGTCACAATTTGCCAAACAGGCTTTTCGGCAACAATATTGTCCGTATAGGTTTGGCCACTATATCGGATTGTAATTATGCCAGAAAAGGCGACAGTAAAGCCCTTGTCCAAATCTATCATGATAGTCTCCTTATGTTATTTCGATATTATAAAAATAAATGTTTAAAGTCAAGTTAACATAATGTTAACTTAAAATTGAAATACTATTAAAGTAAAATATGGATAAAATGAAAATAGAGAAAAATTTTTATACGGTGAGTGAGTTGGCGGAAGTATTGGGAATTAGCAGAATTTCTGTTTTTAAGAGAGTAAGGCAAGGCTCAATTAATGGCCAAAAACTGGGGCGTAACTTTATTATTCTTAAAAAAGACATTGATATTAAAAAGCTATTTAAAATAATTAAGACTAATAAAGAAATGCCAAGTTAACATAATGTTAACTTGAAGTATTTTTAACAGCAGAATTTTTAAATTGTTATTTTAAATTTTATGGCGGAACATAATTATGTAGGACAATTGGGGGAGAATTTGGCAAGAGAATATTTAGTGAAAGAAGGATATAAAATTATAGAACAGAATTACAAAACAAAGTATGCTGAGATTGATTTGGTTTGTGAAAAAACAGAGGACGTATCGTGGTGGAAAAAGGCTACATCAGAAAAACAAACTAAACTAGTGTTTGTAGAGGTGCGGACAAAAATTGGCGAACAGTTTGGCACGCCAGAAGACACGCTAGACAAAAGAAAGCTCTGGAAAGTTTTGCAAAATGCAAAATTCTATTCTGCATTTAAGGGGTGGCAGGGGCCAGAAAGAATTGATGCAATTTGCATTGTGCTTAAACCAGATTTTTCTGTGCATCGCCTAACTCACCACGAAAATATTATTTCTTAGTTTTAGTGTTATTCCCGCGTACGCGGGAATTCAGATAATATAAACTTAGCTCTGGATCCCCGATCAAGTCGGGGATGACAACGGTGAAAAATAAAAACCACAAAAATATTTGTGGCTTTTTAATCTGTGATTTGTGAAAATTTGTTATAAATCTGTAGCAATCTGTTTTTTTATATCTTCGATTGTTTCGGGGTTGGATAGAGTTGAGATATCGCCTAGACTTTCGTTAAAATAAAGTTTTTTAAGAAGAGTGCGCATGATTTTACCACTTCTTGTTTTGGGCAATTCATGTACCAAATAAATCTTTTTGGGAGTAGCTATTGGTCCTACGCTTTTTCTAATTTCTAATTCTATTTCTTTCGTAACTTCATCTTTATTTTTTGTTCCACGATAAGCTACAAAAACTAAAGGAGTAGAGCCCTTGATTTCATCGGGAATTCCGATAACTGCTGACTCGCTAATTTCTGGATGATTGTTTACTGCAGATTCCAGTTCACTGGTGGTTATTCTGCGACCGGCTATTTTAATTACATCATCAGCTCTGCCTGTTATTTTGATTATGCCATGCTTGTCTTTAATCGCTCGGTCTGAAGTTATATAGACGTCTTTGCCATATAAATTCCAATAAACATTTTCATATTTTTCAGGACTGCCAAAAATTCCTCTTAAAATTGCTGGGCAGTAAGGTGGTAGCATTACCAAATTTCCTTCCACTCCATTTTTGCATGATTTACCATTTTCATCAAAAATATTCATATTTACACCAGGCAGAGCTAGTCCTGCACATGCTGGTTTGGTTGGCCCAATCCCAGGTAAAGATGTAATTATTATAGCTCCTGTTTCTGTTTGCCAATAAGTATCAACAATAGGGCACTTATTTCTGCCAATTTCTTTATGGTACCAAAGCCATGTTGGTTCATCAATTATTTCTCCTACAGATCCTAAAATACGCAAACTGGAAATATCACAATTTCTAAAAGAGTCAGGCCCATATTGTTTAAACATTCTTATAGCTGTTGGGGCTGTGTAAAGAATTGTGACTTTATTTTTTTCAATAATTTTGGCCCATCTATCGGTTGTTGGAAAATCTGGCGCTCCTTCAAAAAGTAATGTGGTAATGCCATTTAAAAGTGGGGAATAAATAGAATAAGTATGCCCTGTAATCCAGCCAGGATCTGCAGTTGACCAAAAAACATCACCATCTTTAAAGTCAAAAACCCATTTTCCTGTGACTTTTGCTTGTAATGTGTAGCCTGCAGTTGTATGCATAATTGGTAAAAATTGGCCGGTTGTTCCTGACTCTGGAAGTACAAATAACAAATCTTCAGAGTTCATTTTTTCTGGAGTACAAATATTGCTTTCATTTTTTGTAAGTTCATTAAACCAAAAATCACGAGTGTTGTTCCAGATAATATCATTGCCTGCTCTTTTGACAACAATAACTTTTTCTACATTTGTGCCCTCAATTCCCAAGTCAGCATTTTGCTTTAAGTTAATAGTTTTGCCTCTTCTATAATAACCATCGGCTGTAATTAAATATTTTGCTTTAACTGTTTGTAGTCTTATTCTTAGGGCGTCAGGCGAAAACGCAGAAAACACTACTAAGTGTACTGCCCCAATTCTGGCGCAGGCGAGCATGGCTATTACAATTTCAGGAATTATAGGTAAATAAATTCCAATAGTATCGCCCTTCTTAACTCCCAAATTTTTTAAAGCATTGGCAAATTTATTTACTTCTGAAAGTAATTCTTCGTAAGTATATTTTTTGGTTGGTTCATCAGGATTTTCTGGTTCCCAAATAAGCGCAATTTTGTTTTTTTGTTTTTCAATATTTTTATCTAAAGCATTTTCGCACAAATTTAATTTTCCTCCGTTAAACCACTTTATCTCTGGTCCAGATTTTTTTTGAGTAAGAGAAAAATTTTCTGTAAATGGCTCTTGCCAAAAAAGTTCTTTTTTTGCTAAATCAGCCCAAAAGCTTGCAGGATCTTTTGATGCTTGTTTATAAATTTTCTTATTATTCAAATTC
>CAINMG010000103.1 GCA_903850725.1 Candidatus Staskawiczbacteria bacterium | reverse complement strand
TAACATTTACATTTGTCCAAGTATCAAAAGTATAAGCTCCTGCATCGGCTGTGGTAATTGGTGCTGTACTATCAACTAAATAAGTAGATGTTCTTTCTATAGAATAATCTGTGCCATCATAAGTTCTACAATAAACATTTCTAGTTTCATCTCCAGAAGCAACTGCGTAACTGCAAGTCATTGCAGAATATGGACTTGTATAACTAGTATTTGCTTGCGAGCATAAAGTGTTAGCAGAAGTTGGGCTTCCTGTTTCGTTACAATAATAATTTAAAGCATTTGAATTTGCATCACCCTGCCCTGCTGGAGTAATTGTAATCGTCTCTCCACCTTTAATTGGATTTGGAGAAGTTGATATGCCTGTTAAAGTTGGGATATAGGTATAATTTAAAACAATAGAATCTAATATCGGCGTATATGTGCCGTCTGAAGTTAAATTTATTTTGTAATAAAAACTTGACCCTGACCAACTAAGCCCTGATAAATCAATTGTGTTTGTGCCTGCAGATAATGTATTTGAGCTGTTTAATACTCCCGATGAATTATACCAAGTTGCGTTGTCTAAACTAAATTGAGCTGTTGCAGTTGTATTTGGTGGTAATGAAGTAAGATTATAAACAAAATTTTCTATTGTCACAGCAGTTTGCAGAGAAAGTAAATTGGTTGAAGTAAAACTACCAGTTGTGCTGTAAATATTGTAAACTCCTGAAAAATCAATATAACTTAATGTTATAGTATCTAGCGCTGGAGTATTTGCTCCATCTGAGGTAAATGTCATTCTATAATAAAATGATGACCCACTCCAAGCTCTAGCCGACAAATCAATTGTATTTGTACCAGCTGAAAGTGTGTTTGAGCCGTCCAAAACTCCCGATGAATTATACCAGGTTGCATTATCCAAGCTAAATTGTACGGAAGCTGTAGTCCCTGTTGGAATAGTAATAGTATATGAAAAACTATTTATTATTTCTGATCCAGAAGAAACCAAAAGATTTGTGGAAATAAAAAGACCAAAAGTCTGATAATCAGCTTTGGCATTATTTGCAAAACCAAAAAACGCACAAATTATGCAAATAAATAATATTAATTTTTTATTTATAAATTTCATTGTTAAGCTTTATATTTCATACAAATTTTGTTATAGCTACCAAAAGTGTAGACACAAGGGTAAAAATTAGGTAAAAGATTTTTCATAAGCATTTTTTTGCGAAGTCTATAAGTATTATAATTTTTCATTGCACCTAAATAAGAATTTATGCTAGATAAAAAATTTAATCTTTTGTCTTTTAACTTATAAATATTTTCTTTTTCCTTCTGTATTTTGAAAAATTGAATTTTTTTATAAAAATTACCTTTAGTTTTATTATTTATATAAATTCTATATGGTTTTATAATTGTTCCCAAAAAAGAAACTCCTTTTGAAAAATGCTGTAAATATATTTTCTTGGGATGTAATTTAAGCAGTAATTCTTTGCTTAAATATTTTTCAATAATTGAAATTATAGATTTTAGATATTCTTTATCATTATGCACAATTACAATATCATCAACATATCTTCCATAATATTTGCAACCTAATTTATATTTTACAAAATGATCAAAATCATTTAAGTAAACATTGGCAAAAAGCTGTGAAGTTAGATTTCCAATTGGCAAACCTTTATTTTCTCCAGAATAAAATAAACTTTTAGACTTAGGCAAACCCTTCCAATATTCCCTTTTGCCTTTTATTATACAATTTTTTACAGGATTATTAAATATGATTTTGTGTATAAGTCGTAAGATAAAATTATTGTTAAAATTATCATTTTTTTGATAATTTTTAATATTTTGCTCAACTTTTTTATATAAAATATGTTTATCTATAGACATAAAATATCCATTAATATCAAGTTTTAAAATATAACAATCTTTTTTATAATTTAAAGAGCAAGAACGAATAAAATGATTTACTCTTTTAATACCATAAGAAGTTCCCTTACCAACCCTACAGCTATAAATATCATTTAAAAATAATTTTTCAAAAATTGGGCTAATATAATTATAAACTAAATGATGAACTATTCTATCTCTAAAATCAGCTGCAAAAATTTCTCTTTTTACTGGTTTAAACGATATAAAACAAATACTTTGACCAATTTTATAAGTTTCATTTATTAATTCTTTATAAAGTAGAAAAAGTTTTGATTCGTAGTCTATCTCAAAAGACAAAGCATTAGTTGTAAAGCGTTTGTTTTTCCTAGCATCATAATATGCTTGGAATAAATCATATAATAAATTTTTGTTTTCTTCCATAAGAATAATTTAAAGTTTTGGGCTTTAAATTTCAAATTTTATTAATTTTATACCAGTGCTTGAGACAACGAACAGAAAAACCGTTTGCCTTACTATTCAAATTGCGATTGACAGTAGTATTACCAGAATTCAGATTGCGATTCCATGCCGACGTACCCGACTGAAGTGAAGACCAAAAGTTCGTGTTACTGGAAAGATTATTGAAAGACCCATCAGTATTGCGGTTGCCTGCTAAATATAATAACT
>CAINMG010000102.1 GCA_903850725.1 Candidatus Staskawiczbacteria bacterium | reverse complement strand
TAAAAAGTAAAAGAGAAAAAATTGAGAAAAGCTTATCACAATTTAGAAAAAAGTAAGAACTTGATTTTTCGAGGCAGGTTTTGATTAAATGAAAATTTTACTCAAAACTTAGTTTCGTAATTCAAAGTAATATAGCTATATCCTTCATATTGTAACTTATCCCTGTGCTGTTATCTACGCAAGTAAAAGTCACGTCCAAACAATTTTGAGTTTCATCTGCTGGTTTTGCAGATGTAGCAGGTGAGCAATTATTGGAATCTGCATAACTTCTGGTTTTTTTTCCGCCTGTGCAAGTTGACCAAGCTCCGGGCTGCCAATTTGAGACACAATCAGTTAAAGGTATTTCAACAATAACACTATCTGTAACAGATTTGTTTAAAGCGTCTTTACAAGTTAAAGTAAAAGTTTTTGTTGAAAAAATATAATCAGAATATATAGGACCTCCAGAAACAGATTTTGGACCAGTCCAACTTGTATCTCCAGAAGCCGTGCAAGAATTTGCTTGATTTGTTGTCCAACTTAACTGAACCCTATTGCCAGAAACAATATTAATTGGTCCATTAGAATTATTTGCTTTTAAATCAACAGTTGTAGAAGAAATATTAACCAACACGCTATCTGATATATTCCCAACTGGCGTTGTGCATGAAATCACATAATTATATTCACCTAATGATGAAAAATTCCCAACTTTTCCAGTTCCACCTGAGTTAGATTTTAAACCACTCCATAAATTATCTTTAGTGCACGAGGCAGTGCAAGAACTCACGTTACCAAATGTTGTCCAAGAAATATCTGCTAAACTAGAATATAAAGGTAAATTAATTGGGCCGTCAGAATTATTAATTTTTAAGTTAACTGTTGAATAATTCTCATTGGAAACCTCTACTGAAATATTATCTTCTGCAGTTCCCCCACCACCACTACAAGAAACAGTGTAGTACATTTCCTCACCAGCTCTATTTAGTGTATTTATAATCCGTGATCCTGATTGGCCTTCCCCAACAAATAAAAGAGCCCCAGTATATAAATTTTTACTACTAACTCCACAATTACTAGCATTAGAAGATTCCCAACTTAAGGTTAATGGCTGATTTTTTTTAATTACTATTCTTGTATCTGAATTATTAGCTTTTAAATCAGCAGTCGGTCGCGGAATAACTCGCGGTGCAGTACTTGGAAAAACATCTACACTAACATAAGACTTAACTGTTTGCTTATTATAACCCTTGCAAGTTATTTCAAATATCGCTGCAGTTTGTACTAAAATATGTGGATTACTATGAAAACCAACAGCTACGTCTGTGCCAGAAGTATCTATGCTTCTTCCACCAAAACCCGTACAACCAGAAACATTTTCTGATGTCCACGATAATGTTGTAGACCCACCCTCCACAATAGATTTTGGTCCAGTAATCACCAAAGTAACCTTTGGAGCTAAAACATTTACAGTTAAATTTGCCTGCGCAGAAGCTCCACTTGATGCAAAACATTTAATTGTATAAATATAACTTCCTTCGCCACTAGTGATTGAAACCAATGCTTCCCCTGATGCTTTTAGATAATTTGCTACCCAATTATTTGAATATCCTGTTGAAGAAGATGCGTTACAATAATCAGCACCTACAGATGACCATGAAATATATATCGCTTTTTCTCCCAATTTTAAATTTAACGGACTTGGATTGCCGTTACCAAGGATACTCACAGAAACAGAGGAGGAGGATGAGGAGGAGGAGGAACAAATTTGAGTTTGATCAGCTGGCTTGTTAGTAGTAATTCCACAATTGTTTGTATCTGTGTAGGTTCTAGTTTGTTTTTGTGTTATTGCGTCGCAAGCTGACCAAGCAGAAGGTTGCCAGTTTGAAGTACAAGTTGTAGGTGTAGTGGTTGTTCCTCCAGCACAGATTCCACTAGAGCAATTGCTAGAACATGGCATCCATTCTGCTATGCCTCTGCCTGTATCATCACAATAATATTCTAATACATACCTTGGGTATGCAGGATTACAACGATCAGTGTATTCCCTCCCATTATAATTTATTGTTCCTAAAACAGAAGCATTTTTTCCAATATCCCCTTTTTCTGTACATGCTGCAGATACCTCAATCGCATTTTGTAAAAAACAAATACTAGTTATTAATAAAACAGTAAATAAAATAAACTTTTTAGACATAATATTTTTTATTTAATTATATTACTTAATAATACTCTCTACAATTTTTATG
>CAINMG010000101.1 GCA_903850725.1 Candidatus Staskawiczbacteria bacterium | reverse complement strand
TTGCAAAATTTTAAAGCCCTTAAAAGTCATTTAAATAGTTAGTTTTTTAAAAAAATCATAAAAAATTATTAAAATTTGTACTCTGAAAAACCATCTATCTTTTCCACTTTTGCTGTCTAGTTTACGCAGACCACCTTACTATACAGCTTAATGCAAAATACACAAATGCATTTGCAATCACTGCAAGTAATGGTAGCGATGTACATCACAACCTGATCGACAATGCCACTGGAGAGTTTGCGTCTCGCGGAATCATGGTTGGCTACAACATGTCGGGGAAGATGAACCTTATACACCACAACACAATCAATGTTCAAGGCCAAATTAACAACCAGGAATATGGCGGGGCTGAGTTGGGGGGTGCTTATGGCATTCAGGTGGAAGGGGCAAAAGACGCTGAGATCTATGAGAACACGGTTACGGCTGTTGCTCGCAAAGCGGAGGCCTATGCATTCCGAATAAATAACGGTGCAACCAATGTTTATGTCCACAATAACCTTTTTAAGGCAGTGCGAGTTGGTAATAATATTGAAGCCGCATCGTTGAAACTATGGAACCTTGTTGCTTCGACGATGAGATTTGAAAATAATACGATCGAGTCTAATAATCAATGGATCGGGGAGAGTTCTGATGTTGACGGAGCAGTACTTACATCTAATTTGTTTAAGGCTACTGGAGATCTGGTAGGATTTGAACCAATCGAGGTGTTTCCATGGGAGAACGGCGTACCGCCGGTAAATAATTTACGATTTGTTAATAATTCTTATGCTGACGATGTGAGTAAACAATTGTTTAAGGAATCGCGTATCATTAGGACCATTAACGTTCTTGGAATTGACCCTCTTTCGTCTTTTTTACATAGCTTCACGGTGAATATTCTCGTAGCCACTTCGAGTGGTGCCCTGATATCGAATGCCAGTGTGAGTATTGTTGATGTTTTTGGTAATCAGGTTTATTCCGGAAATAGTGATATAAATGGCCGGCTTGTAGTTGTTCTTGATGAGTTTCGTACGGCGGGTCAAACACAAACTAAATACAGTCCCTATATAGTTAGTGTCTCTTACGGTAATCAGACCACGACTTATTTAATAACAGTGACAGAACTCACGAGTCTCATTTTATCATTAGATGGCAGTATTACTACTACTCAAACTCCCACCACTCACACCACCATCTCCTGCACAAGCTTTACTTACTCAAGTTGGGGTACTTGTCAATCAAACAACACCAAAGCAAGAACAATTATCACCCAATCACCAAGTAACTGCACAGGTGGAACTCCAATCTTATCTGAAAGTTGTACTTATGTCCCAACAATCACTACACCAACAATCACTGGAAGCACAAACACAACAGGTACTGGAAGTACCACACCAAATCCAACAATCACTCCAACTGTCCCAAATACTCAAGGAACCTCTTCGAATTCCTCAGGGCAGGCAATGACAGCATTAGACAAGCAAGCTCTCGTAGCCAAACTCAAAGCTCAGTTAATAGAACTTATCCGTCAACTCATCCAGCTCTTGCAACAAGAATTAATTGTGATGATACAGCAACAATCAACAAGATAAAATTGAAATTAGTGATAGGAAAAGTGAAATATCACTATTTTTATCAAATAACTTACTTTTTGTATAGTATATATTGCAAAAATATAGTATTTATTGTATACTATAGGAATATCATTAAAATTTAACTATATGTATATAAAAAGAGAATCTGAGAGTAATTTAAATAAATGGTTGATAACAAACAAAATTTTGTTAGTTTTGGGTGCAAGACAGGTTGGCAAAACTACTTTAATTAATCATTTTTTGCAAGACAAAAAAGTTGTTTTTGTAAACTTGGATATTGATTCTGAAAAAGCAAAGTTTTTAGCACTTTCTTCTTTATCACCAGCGGAAGCAATAAAGGGTTTTGGTAATCCTGATTTTTTAGTTATTGATGAAGCTCAAAGACACAAAGAAACTTCACGAATTGTAAAAGGTTGGTATGATTTTGGCGTAAGTACAAAAATAATATTACTTGGATCTTCAAGTATGAATTTGTTAAACCAATCAGCAGAAGCGCTTACGGGCAGAAATGAAAAAATCTTTTTACCACAATTAACTTTCAAAGAAGTAATTTCATCACAATCTTGGTATGTAAATCAATTTACAGAAGAAAAATTATTAGAAAATTTCTCAAATCAAATTAATAGTGTTTTGTTGCAATCAGTAATATATGGTTCTTATCCTGGAGTTATTTTGTCTGATAATAAAGAAGCCTTTTTGTTAAACTTATCAGGTGATTATCTTTTAAAAGACATTCTTCAAATAGGAGTTTTAAAAGACACAGAGAAACTATTAAAATTATTAATGCTCTTAGCTCACCAGGTGGGCTCTGAAGTATCTGTAAACGAACTTGCAACTAATTTGGGAATTTCTAGAATAACTGTTGAAAAATATTTGGAACTTTTAGAAGAAACATTTGTTATATTCCGCTTGCCAGCTTTTAGTACAAATCAAAGAAAAGAAATAAGTAAAAATAAAAAGGTTTATTTTTGGGATAATGGAATAAGAAATGCAATTTTAAAAGAATTTTCTTTTAGCCCAATGCGTTCTGATATAGGCAAACTTTGGGAAAATTGGGTGATTTCAGAATTCGCTAAAAAAGATTTACTTTCAGGCAAAAAAACTAATATGTATTTTTGGAGATCAAAATCAGGAAGTGAAGTTGATTTGGTAGTGAAAGAAAATGAAAAAATATCTGCTTTTGAAATAAAATGGAAAGATAAAAAGATAAATAAAAAATCTTTTGAAAATTTGTATAATACAAAAGTAAAATTGATCAGTTCTGATAATCCATTTATTTAAAAAAGTTATGCACAGTGCATAGCTTTTTTAGTATGTCCCGCCCAAATGATAATGTCATAGTATGGGCAAAGTAGAAATGTCATAGGTAAACGATTTAGTGCATAATTGATCTAAATTAAATATTATTAATTTAGAAAACAT
>CAINMG010000100.1 GCA_903850725.1 Candidatus Staskawiczbacteria bacterium | reverse complement strand
CTGATAGTTCTGCTTGTTCAATAATTGATTTTAATGTTTTTGGATTTAAATCTTTCCTGTGAAATGGAATTGTTACTCTTAAATGCGTTTTCTTTAAATGTTTTAATTGAATATGTCCTCCACTTGTATGATGTTCATAAAAACCTGCTCTTTTCAATGCTTTTATAACTAATACTGACGGAATTCTTGGCAATTTTGCCATTTTTTTAAGCATTTTTTAATTTTATTCACAACACAACTTAATATTTTCTTTTCTTATCTCACCTAAAATTATCTTGTCTTTTAGTAAGGCTTCTAAGTAACATTTTATTGCATCTTTTGCCATTTCTCTAGCTTGTTTTAAATTATCTCCTTCAGTAACTAATCCAGGAAGTTTTGGAACAGAAACAGTATAACCTTCTCCGTTATTTTCAAAAATAACATCAAAATTATAAATTGTTTCTATTTGCTTTTTCATTTTTTTATTTTTCGCTATTTGCGAAAAATGACAGCTCGCCGAGAAAAGTCTCCGCGAGCTAAACATTTCTAACAAACTATTTTAAAATCTTTGTAACAACTCCAGCTCCAACTGTTTTTCCTCCTTCTCTAATAGCAAATTTTCCTTTTTCTTCCAAAGCTACTGGAGCGATTAATTTGACAGTTAAGCTTGCTGTATCTCCTGGCATTACCATTTCTGTTCCTGCTGGTAATGTTACATCTCCCGTGATATCAGCTGTTCTAATATAAAGTTGTGGTTTGTATCCAGAGAAAAATGGAGTATGTCTTCCACCTTCATCTTTTGACAAAACATAAACTTCTGTTTCAAATTCTGTATGAGGAGTAATAGATCCTGGTTTACACAAAACTTGTCCTCTTTCAATATCTTCTTTCTTTAAACCTCTTAACAAAATTCCTACGTTATCTCCTGCTTGTCCTTGATCTAAAGATTTTTGAAACATTTCTACAGATACAACAACTGTTTTTTGAGTTGGTCTAATTCCAACTATTTCAATTTCATCATTTTGCTTGATAATTCCTCTTTCAATTCTTCCAGTTGCTACTGTTCCTCTGCCTTCAATTGAAAATACATCTTCAACTGCCATTGCAAAAGGTTTGTCTAATTCTCTTTTTGGCTCTGGAATAAAGTTATCACAAGCATCTAATAATTCAATAATTGGTTTAGCTTTTGGATCTTCAGCTGATGTAGCTTTTAAAGCTTCTGTTGCTGATCCTCTAATAATTGGAGTTGTATCTCCAGGATAACCATTTTTAGTTAACAATTCTCTTATTTCTGATTCAACCAAATCCAAAATTTCTGGATCATCTACCATATCGCATTTGTTCATAAATACAAGCAATGATGGAAGTCCAACTTGTTTAGCAAGTAAAATATGTTCTTTTGTTTGAGGCATTGGTCCATCTGGAGCAGATACAAGCAAAATACCTCCGTCCATTTGAGCAGCTCCTGTAATCATGTTTTTAATATAATCAGCATGTCCTGGACAATCAATAACAGCATAATGTCTTAATGGTGTTTCACATTCCAAATGAGTAATAGAAATCGTCACGCCTCTGGCTTTTTCTTCTGGAGATGAATCGATTTGATCTACATCTCTGTCGGAGTGCTTAAAACCACGAAGTCCTGAGACTTTCATGATTGCAGCTGATAATGTGGTTTTGCCATGGTCAACGTGACCAATGGTACCAATGTTTACGTGAGGTTTAGACCTCTCGAATTTTTCTGTTGCCATTTTTATTTTTCTCATGCTATTTACCAAGCAAGAGAAGTTAATTTATTTTTTTATAAATTTTTTATTT
>CAINMG010000099.1 GCA_903850725.1 Candidatus Staskawiczbacteria bacterium | reverse complement strand
TTAATGTTTGCTGACCACGAATTGCCGACAATGCTACATCGGACTTCTGCTTTGAGGTAAAAACTTTTTTCATGTTTTTTGATTTCATTATACTCTAATTTTCTATCTTATGCACCTGTTCAGTTTTCGCAGTCCACCATATAATGCCATTGACGCACTCAGTAGTGTCGATGGTATGTTGCCGGCGATCGAGTTCCTTCTGAACATGGCGGCGTCTATGGGAAGCATGTACCTTCCCATCGCACGCAACAAGGGAGAAGCTTGGGCGCAAAAGGCAAAAACGGAAGCCGATGAGGCCAAGGTTCGCGCGACTAAGACGCTCACATAGCCCAAGAAACATTGTGTACAAAAACGCAACTGCCCCGAGGCAACTCGCTTTCGGGGCTCTTTTTTTATAAAAATTCTTTTTACAAAATCAAATTACAAAATCAATCCTCGACTATTCCAAATAATCCAACTTATTCCTAATATATTTTTTTATTACATACCTTGTCAGTGCGACCGCATCGACAAGGTACATATTTTTTATAATCATTATAACTTAAAATGTTTTTTCATTGCGTCATCGTTATATATTTTTTCTGCAATTATGATATTTATATAAGGATTTATATTAAAAATTTCGCATAGAAATTGAATTTCCTTTTCGCACGGATACGGATATGCCCAAACGCTTTTCTGTATTTGATAAAAACCTAAGTTCTGCAATTTAGTTCTCAATGCATTCCGTGCGATTTTCATTTGTTTTTCTGGTATATCAAAAATTACTATTCTCCATTTTCCATCCCAGACTTTTTGTTTTTTAATTTCCATACTCTCAAACTGGATTTCTTCAACAACCTTTTTACCTTTTTCGGTAAGTTTAACTATAAATTTGCCATCCACTTCTTTTAAAATTATTATCTTATTTTTATTTAACCCAGTTAAAGACTTCGACAACTTTCTCGCATCGACATTTCTATATTTTAAATCTTTCCGTTTAATCCTAATAATTTCTTTTGCAATATTATATAACAAATTTGGCGACAAAGTTACTGCCACAGTTATTAAGCCAGCAACCGCCATAGTCGACAAAATATCTTTTGTAATTTCTCCATATCTTTTCCTCATACCTAAATTTTATCCCTATACAAACACCTTGTCAATGCGGTCGCACTGACAAGGAGCTCAAGCCAGTATTTATATCATGGTTATTTTTATTTTGAAAGGAATAAATTTTGGCCGTCTGAATTAAAAACTATGTCGCAGGATTGGTCGGTGCGGAAAATTTGAGCGCCTGAGTTTTGTAAACGAGAAATAGCCTCGGGGGTTGGGTGACCAAAAGTATTTTTACCAACTTCAATTACTGCAAACTTGGGACTGACTGCTTGCAAAAAAATATCAGAGCTAGAAAATTTTGACCCGTGGTGTGCCACCTTTAAGACATCTGACTTCAAGCTTGTGTAAGGTGAGGCCTTACACAAATCTTCTTCGGCTTTAGCGTCAATATCTCCAGTAAATAAAAAACTATTTTTGCCATAAACTAGTTTTGCTATAACTGAAGTATCATTACTAGAAGCCCCTGCATCGCGACCAAATAAATTTTCTTTTGGATTTAAAATATCAATTACCAAATCCCCTACTTTTATTTCTTGGCCTTGCTCTGCTGTAATTATTTTAGCTCCAGAATTTTTTTGTTTTACCAAAACTTTTAGCCATTCTAAATATTCTGCATCTTGTTTTTTTATTCCAGACCATACAATATAATCTGCTTTATATCTTTTTAAAATATCGAGCAATCCTTGCATATGATCTTTTTCTGGATGAGACAAAATTATTAAATCCAAAGATCTATCCCAAAAGGGCATTTGCTTTGCAATTTTGCCCACAACAGTTGAGTCTGGCCCACCATCAATTAAAATTTGATGGTTTTGTGGTGTAACAATAAACGCCGAATCCCCTTGACCAACATTTAAAAAACTTACTTTTAAATTATTATTTTCGCATAAGTGAAAAACTTCCTGCCAAGCAAAAAAATTTGATACAAATAAAAAAGCAATAAAAATGTAAATTGCTTTTTCATATTTTTTTAAAAAATTATTACTTGCCATTTTCAATTTTTATTGTTAAGCTTACAATTACAAAAGTGTTTTTTTGTTTTTGTTCTTTGTTATAAGAGGTGTGCTGTGAGAGCGTCAGAAGTTATCGGGTTTGCTACTAGAGAAGGCAGTTATTGCGAGAGGCTAAGAGATTCAACGTGGTTCATAATATCGCCTCCAGTAAGAGTCAAGGTTGTAACTGATAATGTTTTCTCTATCGGAGATCACTTTGGCGTCCAAGCAGTGGACACTTACACGGGCGATGTAAGCCTAATTGAAGGCGATGTGCGTTGCCCTGGCGTGTTCTTTGAATTAGCCGAATAGCACGACAATATCTACGTCATCAGAGGTTTTTTATGGGCTTGCATGAGCCCTTTTTTATTATATAACTTTAAAATAAAAACACTAATTGCTTAGTGTTTTTTATAGAAATCTATTTTTTCATACCCATAATTTTAAACATTCCTGTTCCGCAGGTTGGACAAGTGCCCTTTAAAGCAGCTCTTTTTTTACCACCTTTTCCATTCATCTCAACTTCTTTTTCATCTTTCATTTCTCTTTTTGCTTTACACTTTACGCAATATGCTTCTGTTGCCATAATGTTATTATTTTATTAATTATAAATTCCACCTTAATATTACCCTATTACCCAACCGCCGTCAACCACCATTACAGATCCTGTCATATAAGAAGACTCATCTGAAGCTAAAAATAAAACTGCATTAGAAATTTCTTGATCTTTACCTTGTCTCTTTAAAGGAATTGGAGCCAACATTGCTTTTCTTTGCTCTTCTGTCATGCTTGTATTTGATGCTCCAGGAGTATCAACAGCGCCTGGGTTAATATCATTTACACGAATTCCAAGTGGGGCCAATTCCAAAGCTAAGGCTCTAGTCATTGCCATAATTCCACCTTTTGAAGCACAATAATGCGCAAGCCCAGCAAAGCCTACAAGAGCTGCAATTGAAGAAATGTTTACAATCGATCCTCTTTGTCCATTTGCATTTAAAGGATTTTTTGCTATTTCTTTTGCACATGCCTGAGACATTAAAAAATAACCTTTCAAATTTACATTTATTACTTTTTCAAAATCTTGTTCTTTCATTTCCAAAAATGGTTGGAATGGAAAAATTCCTGCGTTGTTTACTAGAATATCAATCTTAGCAAATTTTTCTAAAGTTACTTTTACTACATTATCAATATCTGCTTTTAAAGAAATATCACATTTTACTGCGATTGCTTCTCCGTGTTCTTTTTTAATTTCTTCCACAACCTTTTGGCAATTCTCCAAAGAAATATCACTCACCACAACTTTTGCACCAGCTTGCGCCAAAGTTAAAGCATGGGTTCTACCCATTCCCCTACCAGCGCCTGTAACAATAGCTACTTTACCTTTTAAATCTAAAAACTTTTTTGTTGTTTTATTTAATCCAAACATGATTATGAGCAAAGCGAGTAATCACCCAGCACTTATTTTTAATTATTTAAAATAAGTGCTGGGTAAGTCTTCGCTACGCTCGCTTAATATACTTTATTATACCACTTACATTTCTTTACAGCAATTGATAAGATATTTTACCATATCTCCAACCTTGCTTAAAGCTCCTTTTTTAGTTTCATCTTCTTTGTTTAACTGAAATTCTTCAACTTTCTTAACTTCTCCAATATCTACTGCATTCAAATTAATTCCCCAGAAAATAGAATAAACTTCATAAGCTTTTGTAAACATATCGCTTGCATCTTCTTTTTTACCTTGAGTCATATACTTTGTACCCACTTCCATCAAGCGCATAGAAGTTGCGAGCAAATGCTTAGAAATGCACCATTTTTCAAAACCTGGCTCTGCATCTTTTACAAGCCTTTTCATCAATTCAGCTCTCATCTTTCTTACCTCTTGCATTAAATCAAAATATTCGCCTTTTCCAGTTTTTGCTCCAGAAAAGAAAAAATGTTCCTCTAAAGAAACCAAATTCATAATAGCAATAGACAAATCTTGACCTAAAGACAAATCCATCTCAGAGTTTTTTCCTTCTTTTACTTTCTGAACTAATTCTTCAACTTTTTTTTGATCAATTTCCATATAAAAATAAGCGAGCCAAATAAATTTTTTTGAGGCGAGGGAAACCGCCTATGGACAGGTCGAGACGAAAAAAAATTTGATTTGGCGAGCGTAATTGTAAGTCTAAATTATAAAATATGTAATTAGACTGCTTAATAATAAAATTACAAATGGCACTACTACTTTTTGATAAGGAAAATACCCCCTACCATTGTTCTTAACTTTTAAATAATTATTGAACCAAAGTGCAAATATAAAAATTAATGTTCCCAAAATTGAACCAAACAAAACTTTATCCATTCCCAAAATATTATTTCCTTGTCCAATTATGCCAGCATAATATAAAGGAATATATGTGAATAAATAATATAATAAAAATACAGCTATATCGCTAAATTTAAAATTCCAATTCTTTTTTTTGAGCCAGGAGATTGTCCATAAAACCAGAGCCATCAAAAGAGCGCCTATCCAAAGCGAAGTTATAACATCATCAACCCCAATCCATCTTGATAAACCAAGCCCCCCAGCTACAGCCACAACGCAAACAGGACAAACAGGTTGAGCTAAAACACTGCCAGCAGATACCAAGCCAAAAAATAGTACTCCTAAAAATAAAACTATTTTGTTATTTTGCATTTTCAAAAAATTTAATTATATCAACATCTCCAGAAATGCACCTTGTGCCATCCCACAAAAATGGTACTCCAATTTTATCTGTTGGCAAGCCACAGGCATTTGCTTTTTCTACCAAAATATTTGCATTTTGTTTATTATTAAAAACTTCTAATTTTGTAAATTTTACTTTATCTTCAACTTTATTGTCTAAAATAAATTTATCAACATTGGCACAGTGAGAACAGCCATCACCATAGAATAAAATAACCCCACTAATTTCAACTCTTGGCTTACTAAAGTAAGAAAATATTTTATTTAAACTGCCATTTGTATATCCAAAATATAAAAATACGGCCAAGACAACTAAAACTATAAAACCAACAACTAATAATATATTTTTATTCATACCAAATCAATTTAATAATATTATACTTAATTAAAGCATAAATTAATTATTACTTCAACTTTTTTATTCACAGTTTCTTGGTTTTTAAACGTAAAGAATTACTTACCACCGAAACAGAACTTAAAGCCATAGCCATGCCAGCAAAAACTGGATTCAAAATTCCGCTCAAAGCTAAGGGGATACCAACAACATTATAAATAAATGCCCAAAATAAATTTTGTTTTATTGTTCTTATTGTTGATTTTGATAAATTTATGGCTTTTAAAATTTTACTAATATCGCCATGCAAAAGCGTAATTCCTGCAGATTCAATTGCCACATCTGTTCCTGTAGCCATAGCAATACCAACATCAGCTTGAGCCAAAGCAGGAGCATCATTTATGCCATCCCCCACCATAGCCACTTTTTTACCTTGACCCTGCAATTCTTTTATTTTACTTGCCTTATCTTGAGGCACAACTTCAGCAATAACAATTTTTATTCCAGCAAGCTCTGCAATATAACTTGCAGACCTATGATTGTCGCCAGTTAGCATAATTACCTCTATGCCTTTTTTACGTAAATTAGCAATAACTTCTTTTGCATTTTCTTTAATCTTGTCTGCAATTGAAATCAACCCTGCTTTTTTTCCATCAATTTCAATCTCAATAACTGTTTTACCTTGGTCTTGTAAATTTTTTATATCTAAGTTATTCTCATCTTTATTTGGTTTATGTATATAAATTTTTTGTCCATTAATTTCTCCAAATACGCCCACGCCGTGCTCGGCCTTAAAATTATTTACTGGCAAAAACTTAAGACCTTCTTCTTTTGCCTTTTCTACAATAGCCAAAGCCAATGGGTGTTCAGACATTTTTTCCACAGAGCCTGCAATTGTCAAAAGCATTAATTCATTTTTTGATAATTTAGAAATTTTGTCATTTATTGAAAATTGAAAATTGAAAATTGAAAATTCCGGAACTGACTTTATGTCAGTTACGGCCGGCTTGCCTTCTGTGATTGTTCCAGTTTTATCCATAACAATAATATTAACACTAGCTAATTTTTCTAAAGATTCTGCGTCCTTAATTAATATTCCATTTTCAGCCCCTTTACCTACACCTACAATAATTGCAGTTGGAGTAGCAAGGCCCAAGGCACAAGGGCAAGCAATAACTAAAACTCCCACAAAAGATAAAATCGCATTATTTACTCCTCCAATAATTAACCACATAATAAATCCTAAAATAGATAGTACCAAAACAATAGGCACGAAAACAGCTGAAACTTTGTCCGCCATATCCTGAATTGGAGCTTTGGATCCTTGAGCATCTTCTACCATTTTTATAATATTTGCTAAAAGAGTTTGGTCTCCAACCCTTAAAGCTTGGAATTTAAAACTTCCTTGTTTATTTATAGTAGAACCAAAGACTAAATCTCCAATTGTTTTATCTACTGAAATTGCTTCACCAGTAATCATGCCCTCATCTATTGAAGACTGACCTTCAATTATTTTTCCATCAACTGGGATTTTCCCACCTGGTTTTACTAAAACAACATCCCCAACCAAAACTTCTGCTATTGAAATTTCTATTTCTTTTCCATCTCTTAAAACTTGTGCTGTTTTTGCTTGTAAGCCTAAAAGTTTTTCAATTGCAAGGCCAGTTTTTAATTTACTTTTAGCTTCTAAATATTTTCCTAAAACAACAAAACCTATTACTACAATTACCACATCAAAATATGTTTCAGATGGTAGGTTAAAATATAATCTTGCTTGGGGGAAAAGAGTTATGACTGCGCTGTAAATATATGCTACAGAAGTTCCTATGCCAATTAAAGTGTCCATATTTGCCACCTTATATTTTACAAAACGAGCTACACCTTGCAAAAATGGCTGTCCTATCCAAAACATTACAACAGTAGAAATAATTAATAAAATTACATTTAAAAATTCCATTGGCAGTGGCAAGTTTGGCATAAAAGAAAATAATTGGGATAAAATATCAAACATCATTATCAAAAAAACTACAACAGCAATTGGCAAAATAAAATATAATTTATTCTTTTGAATTGCAAGCTCCTCTAATTTACTATTAGACTGTTTTTTATCAGAAATAAATTCATATCCAAGCTTAGAAATTTCTTGATTCATTTTTTCTAATGAAACTTTATTTTCATCGAATTCCACTTTTGCTTTTTCTGTTGCCAAATTTACATTGATGTTTTTAATACCATCAAGCTTTTTTATTTTATCGGTAATTACTGCAGAACAACTGGCACAGTGCATACCTTTTACATTAAATATTTGCTTTTCCATATAACTATTTACTATTTAAATCTTTTAATAATTTTACTATATTTATCCCATACATTTTACATACATCACCTATTTTTAGTTCTGTCGCCTCAAATTTGGCCATAGGGCAAGAAATGCAAGGCACTCCATGTTTTGCCAAAATTTCTTCTGCCCCAGATTTCTCTAATATCTTTTCTAAAGTCGAAACTCTAGATATCTTAATGATTTTTGTATTTTTTTTGATTTTCATTTGACAAATTTAATTAATTTTTATAATCTATATTTAGTTATCTATTATTGTAGCCCCCCAAGGAGAAAAGCCATGAACGCAAGCGAAGCCCTCAAAAAAATTATTTCAATCCACCAGGAGATTGGGAAAAGCTTTGCAGGTCAGTCAAAGTTTTCTCATAGTAAACTAATTTTAGCTTTCTATCTTCTGGCCGAAAAACTAGGAGAAAAGCTAAAGGAGCAAGATATCGAAATGGATCTTTCTGAAGAGCAAATGGCAAAGATCGCCGAGATCAAACTATAAACTCTCAGAATCGCTATCATGGGATCCAACCTAGCCAACGGTAATACCGGGGGCTTCTTTTTTTACAAAAAATTAATTTATTACCTCTATTGTTCCTACCACCATACCCATCCAACAAGAAAATTTATATTTACCTGCTTTTTCTGGAGTAAATTCTTTTACTGAAACCTTTCCAGGAGTTAGGGGTATAGAACCTGAAAATAAACTTTTTGATATTACAGCATTTGTACACCCAGAAGTTCCAGTATCTGTAATTTCCCATATTACTGGCACACCAACTCTTACTTTAAAATAACTTGGGCTATAGCCAGAAGCCGAAGCATTCATTTTTATTATTTGTTTTCCATTTACAATTACTGGCAAATCTTTTTGATTAGCCATAGAATCAGAATTATTTGTAAACAAACTGCCAAACCCAGGAAACCCCAATACATTCATTTGTGCATTTATATTAAATAAAGCAAAAAATAAAACTAAAAATCCTGCAACTTTTGAAAATGTTTCTGCATAATTTGGCTTCGAGAAAAACTTAACAGAAGACATTCCAATAATTAAAAGAGCTGGAGCTGTCCCCAAAGCAAAAACTGCCATTATCAGCCCACCCTGAAGTAAGCTACCAGAAAGTAAAGCTAGTCCTTGCGCTGTAATTGTAAAACCACAAGGCAAGAAAAATGTTAAAGCTCCCATAACAAATGGCATATATTTACCACTAAATTTCTTTTCATCTGCAATATTACGAGTTATTGATTTTGGCAAAGCAAACTGAAATTCCCTAAATGCTTTAATCCCCAACATCTGCAAAGCTAAGGCCATCATCACAAAAGAAATTAAAATAATCAAAAACGAAGTTAGCCCAACTGACACTTTTATTTGACTGCCAACTGCTCCCAAAAATGCCCCAAAAACCCCATAAGAAATTATTCTACCAATATTAAACATGAGATGAGGTTGTAATTTTTGAGCTGTAGTCTGCTTTTCAGAGTAAAGTTCTGACCATTGTTTTGACATAGATAAAACGATGCCACCAACCAAAGCAGCGCAAGAAGAAAATCCTGCTAAAAGTCCAAATCCAAAAAATGCCCCCAGAGAAGACTCAGAACCTACATTCAACAGCCCTCCCACGCCAACTTTTTCTAAAAGCAAAAAAACTACAATAAAAAACAAAGCAATATCAAAAGCCAAGAAAGTTTTATTTAAGACTTTTTTACCCTCCGAAGCTTTATGGCCTATTCCCAACTCACTCCCAACATCAGAAAAAAAATAACCCTCTTTCTTGAAAAGATTATTTATTTTATGCAAATCTGGAAGCTCCCCCTCATAATTTATTACTACTTGACCATTACTGGTTGATGCATCAATTGATTTTATGCCATCAATCTCTAATAATTTTTTTTCAACTAATATTTCACAGGAAGCACAATGCATTCCAGAAACTTTATACGTATGCTGTTTTGCCATAATTTTTAATTTTATTTATTAAATAATTTTGTTACTTTTAATATCTCTTCTGTCATAGCTTGTTTCTTCTTTTCGTTTTTAGAAGCCATTGCATTTTTAAAACAAGAATTCAAATGATTTTCCATTAACATTTCATGAGCTGATCTTAAAAGCCCAATTACAGCCAAATTCTGTTGCATAATATCAATACAATAATTATCCTGCTGTATCATTTCTACGATTTTAGCTGTCAAAGAATTTGCCTTCTTAAAATTAATTACTGTTTTTTCTTTATTTATAGTCATTGTATTAAAGCGAGGCAAAATGAACTTTTTTTGTAGGTTGCCCAGTAGGGCAAGCTGGAGCACACCGCAGTGGCTCAGCCACGGAAAAAAAAGTTTATTTGCCGAGCAATTATTACCCATACCTAGGGTATAGGTCTATCTTATCAAAAATAAAAAGCCGTGTCAATACATAAATGCAATACTACTTGATTATTCCCCCGCCGAGGACTTCATTGCCACGATAAAAAACTGCGGACTGGCCTTCCGTGACAGCTCTTTGCGGTTTATTAAAAATTAAATTTCCGTTTTTATCTAATTTAGCTTTAGCAGATTTTGTTCTATATCTTATTTTTACATCAAGTAAAACAGGAAAAATTTTAGGTTTATTAATCCAACTAATATCTATGACCTTAGTTTTTTTGCATAATAAATCTTTTTCTGTACCAACATAAATAATATTTTTCTTTATATCTTTTTTTATTACAAAATATGGCCCTCCCCCATCTTTAATATCCAATCCATGTCTTTGCCCAATAGTATAATAGTAAACCCCATCGTGAGTTCCGATGACTTTTTTATTTTTTATTAAAACAATGTTTCCTTTTTTAGGCTTAATATAGCTTTTTAAAAAATGCTTCATATTCAATGGTCCAATAAAACAAACTCCTTG
This sequence comes from Candidatus Staskawiczbacteria bacterium, assembly GCA_903850725.1. Lineage (GTDB taxonomy): Bacteria > Patescibacteriota > Minisyncoccia > Minisyncoccales > Staskawiczbacteraceae > XYB1-FULL-32-11. The sequence continues at coordinate 5,983 of CAINMG010000099.1, read as the reverse complement.
GCTATCTTTTTTTTCTGCATTTTCTAAACCAAATTTTTTAGCGAGTTTTCTAACCTCTGCCTTCTCCAAACCACCTACAGGAAAAACTATTTTAGATAATTGTTCTTTTTTTAGAGTATATAAAAAATATGTTTGGTCTTTATTTTGATCTCGCGCAGTTTGTAGCTTGTAGGTTGTAGGTTGTAGGTTCGATTTGCTACTAGCTACTTTTCTACCAGCTACAACCTTGGCGTAATGGCCAGTGGCTACAAAATCTGCTCCCATTTTCATAGCTTTATCATAAAAAAGCCCAAATTTTATAACTTTATTACACATTACATCAGGATTTGGAGTAATCCCCTTTCTATATGAATCAATCATATATTTCCCAACCTGTTTTTCATATTCTTTTGAATAATCCCAAGTTAAAAAAGGAATCTGCAATTTAGCACAAACTGCCATAGCATCTTGCCTATCTTGTTTCCAAATACAAGCGCTTCCCAAAACTTTTGGGCTCCACTGTTTCATATAAACTCCAACCACATTAAAACCAGCTTGCTTAAGCAAAGCAGCTGAAACCGAGGAATCTACTCCCCCAGACATAGCCACAAAAACTTTTTTACCCGTAATATTTTTCATTGTAAAATTTTATCAATTGCTCAATTTCGGGAATTGCCGAAGGATCACCCACTCCAACTTTTAATTTCTTTTGCACATCAAGTAAAGTTTTAGCTCCATCAAGCACAGCATCTTCGATATCTTTATCTGTAATATTTAAATTTTTATCAATTACTTTAGCACCATCAACAATAATTCTGTTATACTGTTTTGTATTTCTAAAATAATTGTTTACTGCTTGACGAAAAGCTTTATCACACAAAACAGAACAATGTACTTTACGAGCTGGCAGGCCATGAAGTCTTTGCATTATATCTTGAGGTCTTATTTTTAACGCATCATCTAATTTCATCCCACCTTTCTCTGTTACCATTACAGAAAACATTGAGGTAGATGCAATTGCAGAAGCACAACCAAAAGTTCGCCATTTTAGCTTTTTTATAATTTCGGTCGAGACCCGACCTCGACCAGTTTTCTGGATTTTGATCCAAATTTTCATTACGTCCCCACACTGAGGACTTCCCACTTGACCTTCTGCATCAAACTCACCATTTTTTGGATCTTTTAAAAATAAATTTTTTGGCTTAAAAAAATGTTTTTTTACTGTACTCGAATAAACCCAACCCTCGTTGGTTTTATTACTTAACACATCTTTTGATTTTTTAATATTTCTTTTCATATTTTTTATAAATTAACATTTACTGGGGAAATTTTGCGAAGATCTGCGACAATTTTTGGTAAAACTTTCAGCACATAATCTAAATCTTTTTTTGTTGTTCCTCTCCCCAAAGTAAAACGCAAAGCTCCATTGGCATATTCATAAGGCCTGCCTAAAGCCAAAATAACATGGGAAGGCTCTAAACTTTGCGAATCGCAAGCAGAACCAGTAGAGCAATAAATCCCATATTTATCAAGCCACAAAAGCATAGCCTCCCCTTCAATATCTAAAATAGAAATATTTATATTATTGGGCAATCTCTTTTCTTGCGATCCGTTTAATACTACTTTAGGAATTTTTGCTAAAACTTGTTTTATAAAATAATCTCTTAGTTTTGTCTCTCGGATAGACTCTATCTTACGTTTTGCATTAGCAATTTTAAGAGCTTCTGCTAAACCCACAATACCTACAATATTTTCTGTTCCGCTTCTTTTACCCTGTTCCTGCCCTCCCCCAAAAATAATTGGATCAATTTTTACGCCAGCTTTTACATACAAAACTCCAGTTCCTTTTGGTCCATAGATTTTGCTTCCATTAATTGTAAGCAAATCCACTCCTAAATTTTGTACATTTAAATCTAAATAACCAGCAGCCTGACAAGCATCAGTATGAAAAAGGGTTTTGGGATTTTTTTGTTTTATAATTTTAGCGATTTCTTTTATAGGCTGTATTGAGCCAATTTCATTGTTTGCATACATTATAGAAACCAAAACCGTGTCAGCTGTAATATTCTTTTCTAATTCAACCAAATCAACAATTCCATCTTTATCCACTTTTAACCTTAAAACTTTAGAACCTTCAACTTCAAGTTGTTCTGCAGTATATAAAACAGCATGATGTTCTATACTAGAAACAATAATGTGATTTCCCAAACTTTTGCCTGCGCGCATAACTCCCAAAACAGCTAAATTATCTGATTCTGTGCCTGATCCTGTAAAAATTATTTCTTCTTGCCTACAATTTAAAATTTGAGCAATTGTCTTTCTTGCCTTATTTAATTCTGTCTTTGCCTCCCTACCCAATTTATGCAAAGAAGTAGCATTGCCATAAATTTTTTCTTGGCAAACAGCCATAGCTTTTGCTACTTTCTTATCTAAAGGAGTTGTAGAAGCATGATCTAAATATATTTGTTTCAAAAGATTAATTAAGCGAGGCAAAATGAACTTTTTTTGTAGGTTGTCCGCCTAAGGCGGGCAAGCTGGAGCACACCGCAGTGGCTCAGCCACGGAAAAAAAAGTTTATTTGCCGAGCGAATTATTTAGTAAGTTGGGACAATGTTATATCTTGTAATGTTTTAGACAAAGATTTATCTATTTTTTGCCAAGCATTTTTGGCAATACATTTTTTATTCCTAGGGCAAAACGGACAATTGGTAATTGCTTTTGCTCCCTCCAAAGAATTAATTATACTTTTTACATTAATTTTATTTGGGTTTTTGGCTAAAATATATCCGCCAGCAGAGCCCTTGGACCCCTTAACTAATTTAGATTTTTCTAGCTGAGAAATAATCTTCTCCAAAAAATCAAAAGAAATACTTTCTTTATTGGAAATTTCTCTAACTGAAATTAACTGCTTTGATTTATATATCTTTGCCAAAATAATCATAGCCCGGAGTCCATATTCAACTTTTTTGGTAACTTGAAACATAAATTTGTATTTTAAAACAGACCGAATCAGTCTGCTTTAATATTACCACAAATAAAATTTTTTGCAAGTTAAAAGCGATCACCTAGAGGTAATCGCTTATTTTTTTCAATTGCTGACCGAAGTCAGTTATTGATTTGTTATCTTTCAAAAGAAAGATAACCTGAAAGAATAAATGCCTAATGGCAAAAAAAGGGCTGTCGGCTTCCGAACAAAACTGAGGCACTCAAGGAGCGTGCCGACAGCCCCTTCGCCGAAACCTACTGTCTTCATTTTATCAAAACCCAAAGCTCGTGTCAAGCCCCTGCCAGCATAGCCAGAATAAAAATACCAAAATAAAAAGGCGGTAACGTTTGCGACTGCAAAACGTTTCCCGCCATTGTCTGCGACTCTATTCCCTCAATCGAACAGAGCGTCTCTAATCAAGCCCGCACTGTGTTCGGTCATTCCACCAAACCAAACCATGTGCTTGCCACCTCCATTCACCCGTGCCCGTTGCGTGAAGCAAAAGCAATCCACTCCAGGCTTTCCGCCATTCTCCTGCCACACACAATTAGCTTGCGTTACCCTAAACCAAAAAATGCGAACAACGCCAACATCATCTTGCATGGCTCCAGCCAAACAATTTTCTGGGCTAGTTGCAAATAAAATCTCAAATTTCCCATTTAGCGCCATTCTACTAAGCCATTCATCCAAATGATCTCCAGTCTGCCTGGTCTCGCACACCAAGCAAACCACTTTTTTTACCTTCTCTGAAGAAAAGGCCCTTCGCAAATCACTCGGAAGAAGGTCGCAAATTTCAATTCTACCATTCATCATTCGCTCCTTTGCTTTTACAAATGAACAACTTTTCTACATCAACCGTTGATGCAAAAAAACAAGTCCCCTTCTTTTGGAAAAGGGACTCGTTTGATTTCTCTAAATTAATTTTGTTTTATTTTAGAATGCTCAAACCAACCTCTTTTCCCAAGGGGCTAAAATAAAACCAGAAAATTTTATTTACAAGGTTGATTTGATTCATAACAATTTAATCCTAGCAAATTATAGCTTGTTGTCAATACTATTTTTATTGAATTTAAAATACTTACTTTATTTCTATTTATTTTCTAATAATGCGTTTCAGGGTAATTCCTATAAATTTGTTTTTTCCCCATATTACCATTTTGATCTTTGCATTCTTCTGATTTTGCTACCCCAGTAGAAAGCCAAACCATAAACGGAATCCTCAATTTGTTTGACCATTCTGCATCTTTAAGTAAGGGCTTTTTTTCCTGCTGAAACTTTGTTAGTAAAGCAAAAGTAGCCTTCAAGTTTGCTGGAGATAATTTATTATGCTCAATTAAAAATTGCTCTTTACTTATTATAATATTCATATTGTTATGATAGCATACAAAAAGCAAATATCCTAATTAAAAACACTTCTAGCAAAATGCAAGAAGTGTTCTTAATAACAAACTTACAAAATTTTGCAATTAACTAATAAATGTCAACGCAATGCCAACTTGGTTTCCTCTACCGGTTCTACCAATTCTATGTACATAATCTTCATAATTTTCTGGCACATCATAATTTATTACATGACTTACATTTGGTATATCCAATCCTCTGGCAGCCACATCAGTGGCAACTAATATTTGGCTTTGATTTTCACGAAACATTCTTAATGCTGATTGTCTTTTTCCTTGAGGCTTATCTCCATGGATTGATTCGGCTTTAAATCCTTTTTTCACAAGTGTTTGGCATAATCTTTCCACTCCATGTTTTGTTCTACCAAAAATCAAAACTTTAGAAAATTCCTTTTGAATTAACAAATTGTGCAATGAGTCTAGCTTGTCCTGCCCAGAGCCCACTCTTACAATATTTTGATCAACATTTTTTGAAGTTTCTCTAGTTTTCACTTTTACTTCCTGTGGATTAGTTTGAAATTCTTTAATTAATTTATCTAATTCTCTTGTAACTGTTGCCATAAAAAATAATGTTTGTCTGCTTTTAGGCATACTTTGCATTATAAGCCTCATATCGTTAACAAAACCCATATCTAGCATTCTATCAGCCTCATCTAAAACAATCGTGCTAAAAGAAGCTATATTAATAACTTTTCTATTTACCAAATCTTTTAATCTTCCGGGGGTACCAATTACTATATTATGATTTCTTCTTAAGCTTGAAATTTGATTATAAGTACTAACCCCACCGACACAGCAAACAGAAAAGATTTTCATATTCCTGCTAAACTCAAAAAACTCTTGATTAATTTGAATTGCCAATTCTCTTGTTGGCACCATAATTAAAACTTTTTCCCTAGGATTGCTAATAATTTTATTAAGCAAAGGGATTAAAAACGCTGCAGTTTTACCAGTTCCAGTATTGGCAATTCCAATTACATCCCTACCTTGCAAAATAAAAGGAATAGCAGAGTCTTGAATTGGAGTTGGATCAATATACCCTTTCTTTATAATATTTGCCTTTAAAGCTTGCGCAATATTAAAATCTTCAAATTTATTTTCTGGCATATATGGCAAAGACTCACTAATTGGTTCTGCCTTACATATAAATTTAGAAAAATGAATTGAGCTCCCCCCACCAAAACGCGCTTTAGGTTTACTAAAACTTTTAAAATTTCTATTTTGATTACCACCCTGACCTCCAAAACTAGACCTACCAAAGTTTGACCTTTGGCCATAATTACTTTTTTGCATAAAAAAAATGTCTTTCCCTTCAGTTTCATAAACCAGATTAAAGGTTAAACGGCTGCCACAAAGGGAAGACATTAAAACTAATGAGAATTAAATTGTATATTAAGTATATAACAATTACTTAAATTTGTCAACTGTTTTACTTAAATTAGCTTTATAGGCGTACGTCTTAATTCTTTGTTAATCTCCACAAAATCAGGAATAGTTTTTTTAACTAAATCCCAAAATCTCCTTGAATGGTTAAGCTCTCCTAAATGGCAAAGTTCATGTACTATTAGATAATCTGCTAAAGCGGGCCTTAAATAAATTATCTTATAATTAAAATTTA
>CAINMG010000098.1 GCA_903850725.1 Candidatus Staskawiczbacteria bacterium | reverse complement strand
ATGATTATTAAAGAATTTGAAGAAAAAAACTATATGAAATATCCAGTAACTAACTATCAATATTTTAACAAAACAATTAAAAAAACCACAAATAATTAAAAGATTATACACTCGCTAGACACACTTTTATGAACGGTCTCTCAACTTTCGGTAGGTGGAGGTTTGTGCCCGACAAGACCGAGTTCGCGTTTCCGAATTTTACGGTCGAATATCGGGTTCAGGACGTTCCGAAGGGCCGGCGTCTCTTGTTCGCCGGGTTCCAGATTATGTATCTGGAAACCCAATCTGGCCTGGATGTGACAAGGATCGAGGGTTTCGTGGCAACGGCCGGCGTCCCGGAGGACTAGTGCAGCCAATAAAAGCCGACGAGCTGGGGTCAAAACCAAAACTGGTCCCAAGTGGTGCAAAGAAAATGCGCCTTTGGCCATAAATGGGCAACCTTGCAGTTCTGAGGCTTAAACCTGTTGCGATGACTGATGAAGAGTCGCGCAACAGGTTTTTTATTTTGCAAATTTTTGGTATAATGAAATTGAAAAGAAATAAATATTATTAATTAATAAACAAAAATATGAATAAAAATATAGGTACAGCTGATCGTACTGTGCGCCTTGTGTTGGCAATAATTATTTTTGCTTTATTTTTTGTTTTTGAAAGTTGGATAGTAAGAATTATTGTTTTGCTTGTGGGAGCTTTTGTTTCGTATGAGGCAATAGCAGGGTGGTGTGCTCTTTATGCTTTGATTGGTAAAAATACTTGTCCTATCAAAAGCGAAAAGTAATTAATTGAGAATGATTAAAAATAAATTTATGGAAGAGATTGTTAAAACAGAAGAGGAATGGAAAAAGGCGTTTACTTGTGCTCGGCTTGTGATTTACCGCTTTTTGATGCGCAAACAAAATTTGAATCGGGCACGGGCTGGCCAAGTTATTTTGGTCCAATCAACGCAGAGAACATAATTGAGGAGCCCGATGATGCGCTTTTTATGAAACGCACTGAAGTTTTGTGCGCAAGATGTAAAAGTCATTTGGGTCATGTGTTTGATGATGGCCCTGCTCCAACTTACAAAAGATACTGCGTAAACTCAGTGGCTTTAAAACTAAAAAAATAGTACTATTAATTATATTTCAATTTATGAAAAAAATATTTAAAATAATCATGATTTTAATTATTTTGATACTAATCGGAGTAGTTGCTCTTTGGATATTTCAAGGGTATAGTCGAAAAATATTTTTTGATATAGTTTATTTAATAAACTTTAAAAAGCTTCCACATCCAATTTCAACTGAAGGAGCAAAAATAACTGTGGGCGAAGCTAGAAGTATTGCCAAGCGTGATTGTTTAAAGCCGCTTGATTTATTGGGATCTTTAGAAGGTTATAACAAAATTACAAAAACTTGGTGGTTTACTTTAAACTTATTTGATAAAAAACCATTATGTAATCCTGTCTGTGTAGTTAAAGAAGAAACAAAAACCGCAGAGATTAATTGGCAATGTACAGGAGCAATTATAGAATAATAATTAATTAATAAATAAAAATATGTTTAAAGAATATTTGCAATATTTAAAAGATAATCCTAATAAATACTGGTTTAAGGCTAAGCTTTATGGCTGGGGGTGGACTCCTGCAAGGTGGCAGGGTTGGGTAGTAATATTTGCTTTTATAGCTTTTGTTGTTTGGAGTGGATTTGGCTTGGAAAGCCAAACCGAGCCAAGCGCTACTCAGTTAACTTGGTATTTTGTAGAGGTTGCATTGGCAGTTGCAGTATTAATGATTATTTGTTATAAAACTGGTGAGAAGCCAAGATGGCAATGGGGCT